>CAMLER010000098.1 GCA_946478915.1 uncultured Chryseolinea sp. | reverse complement strand
ATCAAAAAGATAAAGGAAGTATCTGATCCGACAAATTTGCTGAACCCTGGCGTGATCGTTAACGAAGATAAAAATGCGCACATCAGAAGCCTGAAGGAATTGCCTACCGTTGAAGAGGAGGTTGACAGGTGCATCGAGTGCGGTTACTGCGAGCACAAATGTCCCAGCAGAGATCTTACCACTACACCTCGTAGACGAATTGTGATCAGGAGGGTATTAAAAAGTCATCAGCTTTCAGGCGAAAAAGATAAATATAAATTATTGCTTAACCAGTATCAATATGATGGTATTGAAACCTGTGCTGTCGATGGACTTTGTGCCATCGCATGTCCTGTGGATATCAATACGGGTGATCTAATCAAGCGCCTTAGGTATGAGAACCACTCAGCAACCAGCGGCAGACTCGCTTTGTGGACGGCTAAGAATTTCAAGACTGTTGAAATGTTGACGCGCTTCGCTTTGCGTACAGGGCAAACGTTAAACAATATTTTTGGGAAGCTTACTATGACGAAAATCACCCGTGGATTGAAAAGTTACATCCATGATTTTCCATTATGGACTAACCAAATTCCTCCTCCGGCTGATCTTTCGATATTAGAACGAAGAAGAAATTTGGATGGCGACTTATCTATCGTATACTTCCCGGCATGTATCTCCAGAACTATGGGGGTCTACGATGGAAAGCAGAAAAATCTGGTCGAAACCTTTATGAGTATTTGTGCGAAGGCAAACGTAAATGTTGTGGTGTTGAATGATTATATGGGCAGTTGCTGCGGACAGATATTTTCGTCCAAAGGATTCAAGGAAGCCTATGTCTTCACTGCCAACAAAATTGTTCAGCAGCTGTGGGCGTCAAGTCAGGAGGGAAAATTACCTGTAGTAATTGACGTCAGCTCGTGCGCATATACCTTGCGGCAGCTGAGATCAGCACTTAATAATGAAAACAAAATCAACTTCGATCTTCTTCAAATTCTGGACAGCGTGGATTTTCTGCACGATGTGATATTGCAACGGGTGAATACAGTTATCAAAAAGAAGCGCGTTGTACTTCATCCCGTATGCTCGCTACAAAAGATGGGTACCGAAGGTAAGTTCTTGCGTATTGCCAAACATTTTTCAGCGGTAGTAGATGTTCCGGCAAAAGCAGGATGCTGCGGCATGGCAGGTGACCGTGGCTTTTTGTTTCCCGAACTCACACACTCTGCAACTGCGGCGGAAGCAACGGAAATCCTGGGAACGTACGAGGGATATTATTCGACGACTAAAACATGCGAGATGGCTATGTCTGTGGCAGTGAAACAGAATTATGAATCGATCCTCTACCTTGTCGATGAAGGTCTTGATAATAAAATTTGACAGAAATCAAAATGACGGATAACACACATTCCAAAAATCTTTGTCATTTGAAAGAAGGTACAATTTGAAAATCTTGGAATAGCATTGTCCTGAGCTACGCACGGGTCATGCTTAACGATCCAGACAGATGAATGATAATGAGCAGATCCGCGCCATCTTCGTCAATGGTGTGGCCAACATGACCCGGAGTACGCGGGTAGCTAACCTGGTTCATGCAAAAATCATATTGTGGAAAAGGTATCTGTGCCTTTTAAGCATTGTTTTTTGGTCGATTATCTTATACATCCTCTTTTCTTAAGGAACTAGCTCGGGATTTTTTCCTTTGTTATGCGCTTGAAACGCGGGAGAAATTGCCGGCTTGGCGTACCACCAGACATTGGTCAGGGATCAGAAATTTCGAAAATCTCAACGATCATTCGTAATTAATGGGTATTTTGTGGATACACCCGTCAATGGGCTCAATTTGACGTACCTGTTGAATCGACCTGCAAATGAAACATAAACCTTATATAACGATCCTGATCATCGCGACTATGCTGGTGCAAGGACGTGTGTATTCGCAGGAAGCAAGAATGATCAAGGGTGAGATTCTGAGCGAAGAGAATAGTCCGGTTCCCGGATTGGCTGTTATTCAGCTGGGAACAAACAATGCAGTGGTCACTGACCTGAACGGGAAATTTGAGTTGACGGTTGAAAATCAAGGTGACGTCTTTGTTCATCTCTTTGGGCTCGATCTGGAAATATATTTGAAATTTGAGGAGGGCGAGAACGCGAAGACCATTCATCTGAACGATTGGAAACAACTGAAAAAAAGCAATAGGAAAATTAGTAACGAATGGATGGCCCGGAATCATAGATAGCTTTCTGATTTTATATGGACACTATGCAACAGGAATCAACGGCTTCACTGCTGTTGCGTAATTTAATCTTCACGGTGCTGCAGCCTGGTCTGGTCGCCGGGGTTATTCCTTATTACATCCTGGGTGGAGACACACGGTTGGAAACACCCTGGAGTTTCCAGACCTATGCCGGCATTTCTCTTTTGATCGTCGGATTGATTATCATGCTCCGATGTATTCTACAATTTGTGTGGGAGGGAAAAGGCACATTATCACCGATAGATCCGACGAGGCGTTTGGTTGTACGCGGTCTGTATCGCTATTCACGAAATCCAATGTATGTGGGTGTGATGATGATATTGATCGGGGAAGCGATTGTGACAGAGTCCGTGTCCCTCTGGATGTACCTTGCCGTAATCTTTATAGCTTTTAATTTGTTTATCGTGATACATGAAGAGCCTCGACTTAGAAAAGATTTTGGCCAGGATTATTTGAATTATTGCGAGAAGGTGCGGCGGTGGGTCTAATTAATGAGTTAAAATGTCGTATGATGAAAAATGTCCTTATAATTCTTATTCTTTTCATTTCTCAAGCGGTGCTGGCGCAGGCTGATGGGAAAACAGAGAGGAACGGCGAACCAACGATCTACGATGTCGATAGTGGTGACGAACAAATTAATGATGCCATTCGGAAATCAAGGCTGACATTTGATGATTTTATTGCCGCTTTTAAAACCAATGATGGCAAGCGAAGAAACTTTTCGGTAAAAATGCCTTTTGCTACAGAATTTGGCGCAGAACATATTTGGCTGACGAACATGGAATTCAAAGGGGAGAAATTGATTGGTATCGTCGACAATCTTCCGCAAAGCGTTACAACTGTACGACTAGGCGACGCGGTGGAGATAGAAAAGGACAAAATTTCAGATTGGTTTTATATCGAGAATGATAAACTGATTGGTGGTCTCACGATTCGGGTCCTGCGGGATCGAATGAGTAATTCAGAAAGGAAAAGATTTGATCGAACGTTGGGTGCAAAAATTGATTGACCCGAATTTTAAACTCAGTTTTTTGCATCTTCTTCTCGCGGGCATTCCGCTTAGTTTTAAGACAACAAAATTTAATCGACGCATGGTTTCTATCGCAGTAGGTATTCTTACGTTATTTTCTGTAGTATCCTTATTTGCCCAGCAGGTGCCTGATACGTTGTTTAGTCCTATGGTCGCAAACCCTGCATACCACCCGAAGCAAGGTTCTGTTATCTGTATTGACGAAGCGCATAATAACTTTCATACGATGTCGGGCGGATTCAGGCCGTTTGCCAACGTGTTGGAGAAGGACGGATATATTGTCAGACCGTTAACAGAAACCTTCAACGCTGAAACTCTAAGGCCCGCAAAAATCGTAGTCGTAGCCAATGCTATTCACCGGGATAATTTGCAACGGTGGACCCTACCTACGCCATCAGTGTTTACTGATGATGAGATCAATGCCATCAATGCCTGGGTGAAGGCAGGAGGTTCGTTATTGTTGATTGCAGATCACATGCCGTTTCCGGGAGCCGCTGAGAAGCTTGCAGCGTCGTTCGGGATAAAGTTTTATAATGGGTTCGCAAGAAAGGAAAAAAATGACAGGGATATTTTTAAGTCAGGAACCGGGCTGGAAGAATGCGCAATAACCAAGGGTAGAGGTGATGTTGAACGTGTAACTTCTGTTCAAACTTTTACCGGCCAGGGCTTCCAGGTGCCCGAGGACGCCGTACGTGTGATTACCTTAAATAAGGATTACGAGATTCTTCTTCCTAGTACGGCATGGGAATTCACTGAACTCACACCCAGAATACCAGCTGAGGGTTTTGTTCAAGGTGCATACCTTCGATACGGATCTGGTAGGATTGCGGTATTTGGGGAAGCGGCAATGTTCACGGCCCAACGATATGGAAAAAATAAGTTCGGTATGAACGCAAAGACGGCTTCACAGAATATGCAATTTCTTCTCAACACGATCCATTGGCTAGACGGATTAATTGATTGAGTTTTAAATAATATTTCTTGCAATAAATATTGCGGCGCACGAATAAGCTTTTGCCTTCAGCTTTCTGCGTTTTGCCAAGTTTTAATACGTGTAAAATTCTCTTAATTTGCCACCTTCGTTTAAGATTTGATACAGCCCAGAAGGGAGATGCAAAGTTCCTGGCTACAGAACAAAAAAATTGTCATCATCGGTGGAACGACAGGGATTGGACTTTCTGCCGCCAAGTCCTTTATTGCTCATGGTGCGAACGTGGTTGCGATTGGCCGGAATCCGCAGAGTGCCGAGGCTGCTTCTTCGATCTTAAAGACTGCTGTGATCGAGATAGGGGATGCGACGGTGGAGGGGACTGCTGAAAGAGCTATTGATCAATGCATCAATCAGTTTGATGGTTTTGATGGCTTGTACCATGTGGCAGGCGGTAGCGGAAGGAGATATGGCGACGGTCCATTGCATGACGTTACACTGGAGGGATGGGAGCGAACGATGAGTATTAACCTTAGCAGTTTAATGCTTTCCAACCGCGCTGCCATCAGGTATTTCCTCGAGCGAAAGACCGGCGGGACTATTCTCAATATGAGCTCCGTCCTTGGGTATTCTCCCTCACCAAAATATTTTGTGACGCATGCCTATGCAGCAGCAAAGTCAGCAGTGTTTGGATTTAGTAAATCCATTGCTGCCTATTATGCCGCCCAGCACATTCGTGTAAACGTCCTTGCCCCGGCCCTTGTGGAAACTCCGATGGCGCAACGAGCGGCCAACGATGACGCCATACTATCCTTTATAAAAACCAAGCAACCACTCGACGACGGCCGGATAGGAGTACCAACCGATCTGGATGGCGCTGCAGTATATTTTATGTCCGACTATTCTAAATTTACCACGGGCCAGGTACTGTCAGTTGACGGGGGATGGAGCGTTTCAGAAGGGCAGTATGAGTAGCGACGCAAAACAAACTGCGATTGGAATTGATCTTGGATGTACCAATATCAAAGTTGTTGTTGTCGATGGAGAGGGAAATATTCTATTTCAAGATCGCCGGGAAACAAAAGAGCCCGATGATAATCATTGGAAGCAAACCATCCTCAAAATTGTTGATGATCTAAAGTTAAAGCATAGCGCTAATGCAATCGGACTTTGTGCTCCCGGCCTTGCAGATGCAAACAATACCTGCATTTCATTTATGCCAGGAAGGTTACCGGGTCTCGAAAACTATTGCTGGTCTGACTTTGCAAAGGAAAGAATTTTTGTTCTTAATGACGCGCATTCTGCGTTAACCGCGGAAGCGTCTTTTGGGGCGGCGAAAGGTTTGAAGCATGCGATTCTTCTAACATTGGGGACTGGAGTAGGAGGTGGTATCCTCATCGATGGCAAACTTTATCAAGGCCTTTCCCAAATGGCGGGGCATCTTGGACATTCCACTATCGAGTCGAACAGCCACTCTCTGGATGTCACTAACATGCCTGGAAGTATCGAGGATGCTATAGGCAATCTAACCATTGATCAGCGGTCACATGGTAAGTTTTCAACAACTTTTCAACTCATCGATGCATATAAAAAAGGTGATACCTTTGCAACCTGGCTCTGGTTGTCTTCCGTTCGCAAGCTGGCTATTAGCATAGCGTCCTATGTTAATATCCTGTCCCCAGAGGCGGTGATTATCGGGGGCGGTATCGCGCAAGCTAAAGAGTCATTGATGGATCCGCTTCAGACCTTTTTGGATTTATACGAATGGAGACCAGGTGGTAAGAAGACGATGTTAAAGCTGGCACATTTCTCCGATCTGGCGGGTGCTATCGGAGCTGCGGGCTTCGCACTTTCAAAACAAAAGAATTAATAAATGACCCCAACTCAATTATATCTGGATAAGTGTCGACGCATCGCAGATGTTATTTCGCAGCAGGAACCAAACATCGTGAAAGCGGCGCAGTGGTTTTCTAAGAGTATTCTACAAGGAAGGATGGTTCACATGTTTGCGAGTGGTCATAGTCGCATTCTTATTGAAGAGATGTGGCCAAGATATGGATCGTTCCCGGGGTTCAACCCGATGGTGGAGTTGTCTCTCACTTTCCATAATCTAGTTGTGGGTGCAAATGGTCAGCGACAGGCGATGTTCCTTGAAAATGTATCAGGCCTTGCGGATCGGATCCTGCGGAACTTCGATACTTCGGAAGACGACTGTGCTATCGTCATATCTTCCAGCGGATGTAATATTGTTCCAATTGAGATGGCCGAATTATTCCAGCAACGAAAAATAAAGGTGGTGGCGATCATTACGAAGGAGCATTCTGATAGAAGCAAGAGCAAACGTGCTGATGGAAAAAAACTGGGAGATTTTGCTGATCTGATTCTCGACACGGGAGCACCCGCGGGTGATGCGATGGTAAAAATTGAAGGACTGGAAACTCCGGTTGCGCCTGGTTCCACCGTTGGAGGCGCGTTGATAATAAATTCAATTAAAGCAGAATTGGCAAAGATCCTGACCGATGCTGGTAAACCACCAAAGGTCTTGACCGCTTCCGTCGTTGCTGGCGAAAAACGTGCAACGGAACTTTTCGAAAGCGCGTATGATGAACACGCTCATCGGATGGCGAAGCTATATGAGAAGATTGGTAAAAAAGTTTAATATAACTAAGTAAAATGCAACCTCTACCCATTCGCACCACGGTAATTGGAAGCTACCCATTTCCGGGATGGCTCGAGTTTTCAGTGAGAAATCTTAATGAGTTCGGCAATGCGGACAAAGAAGAGATGATCGAGGATGCAGTTATCGCTGCAATTCACGACCAGGTTAGCGCAGGATTGGATGTGATCACGGATGGCGAACAAACCAGGCTGGATTTTAATTTGTCGTTTTACGGATACATAAAAGGGATAAAGGAAAATACGGACGAGCTGCGGAAGTGGGGACCAGCTGCACACGATCAGCGTGGTAAACATTCCATTGTTGATTCGCTTACAGCACCCAACGGCTTGGGTACTGTAAAGGAATTTCAGCGTCTTAAGAAATTAGCTCCAGCCGGGCCAGTATTGAAAGCAAGTGTTCCCGGACCGTATACGCTTAGCGGCAGGCTTCTTCCCAATGAAAAATACAAGGACAGGTATGCAGTCACGGAAGCCATTTTACCTATGATCAGGAAAGAACTTGAAGACCTTGTGGAAGCTGGTTGCAGAGAAATTACTGTCGACGAGCCGTCCATGAGTTGTTACGCGTACAAGGAAGATACAAAAAGATTTGTCGATATTTTTAATCGCACGGTTGGTTCGATTTATGGCAAGTGTCGACTTTCAACCCACCTTTGTTTCGGAAATTTCAAGGGTAGGCCCATCGGCTACCGGAGTATCGCGCCGATGCTTCCCGACTTTCTTGATTTGAAGGTGGATGAAGTTCACGTTGAAATGGCGAACCGGGAATTTGCTGAGATTGAACTTATCAAAGTATTCGCAGAGAAGATGGATGTGGCCGTAGGGATCATCGACGTTAAAAATTATTATATCGAAACTGTCGATGATGTAGTGGCCAGAATAAAAAAATGTCTGGCCTATATTCCTGCCGAAAAACTGGCAGTCGCTCCGGATTGTGGTCTTAGCCAAACGGCGCGATGGGCCTCGCGCCAGAAGCTCAATAACATGGTAAAGGGCGCAAAACAAGTTCGCGCAACGCTATGAGCATTTGACAGCTTCCGGTTGTGCGGAGCCGGAGCGTTTTTATCAACAAAATTTAATACAATGCTGATTCAGCCAGTAGCCAGGGGGATGGAGTTATCTCAGGAAATGAAGGACTCAAAGGAGATTGGTTCTACTGAATCGTTTGATATATGGTGGCTTGGACAAAGTGGTTTTCTGATTCAGTGGAATGGAGAATGCGTTTTATTTGATCCGTATCTTTCCGACTCGCTGACGAAGAAATATGCAAACACCAACAAACCGCATGTCCGGTTGAGCGAACTTGTTATCGAACCACAGTTGCTTGATTTTATCGATATAGTAACATCAAGCCATAATCACACAGATCATCTCGACGCTGAAACACTTATTCCAATACTGGAGTTAAATCCCGGGATAAAATTTATTATACCCGAAGCTAACAGAAGTTTTGTTGCCGATCGACTAAAATGCGACAGTGCCTTCCCGATAGGTTTAAATGATAAGGAAAAAGTTTCATGGAACGATTTTACATTCTATGGAATGCCCGCTGCGCATAACACAATTGAGCGGGACGATGGAGGGAGAGCAAAATTTATGGGCTACGTGATGCAGTTTGGAAAGTTTAAAATTTATCACAGTGGCGACACCTTGTGGTATGATGATATTGTTGAACTATTAACGCCGCATAGGGTAGACGTTGCTTTTTTGCCTATCAATGGCAATGACCCCGCGCGGGGCGTCGCAGGCAATCTCAATGCCGAGGAAGCAGCTCGCCTGGGCCGTGAGATCGGCGCACAACTTGTAATTCCACATCATTATAATCTTTTTGAATTTAACACCGCTGACCCTGCGGATTTTGTGAGAGAAGCAGAGCGGTATGGTCAACCTGCGAGGGTGCTCCAACTCGGCGAGAAGTGGACTTTCCGTTATCCGTGATTCGTTATCCGTGATTCGTTCCTGTTATACGCCGACAGCTTTTTATAGAAGGTGTGGCTAGACTTGCAGAGTAGCTCTATCCTTCTTCATACCCGCCTTTACGCATTGCGTGGAGTTCGATATTACCGAAGTAAATGCTCCTACCGAGATGACCATTCACGGATAACGGATAACGATTAACGGATAACGAACAACGGATAACAGGAACGGATAACGATTAACGATTAACGGATACGATTAACGGATAACGGATAACGGATAACTACTCAGCCAAAGGATCAGGTCTCAGTTGAAACTTGAAGACTTTGCTAGTGGTGCCTACGCCGCCCTCCATATGAAAGGGGGCTCTTGTGCTGATCGTCGCCCATAGACCGCGTCCTTTCCATCCGCCATTGGGATCATCGATTCGGCCATCCATCCATTTGGTATAAAATCCGGTGGGATAGGGGACGCGAAGCACGACCCATTTTCCGTCCTTCAGCGCTAAGAGTCCTTCCGATTCATTTCCCGTATTGATGGGCACATTTTCTCCTAACCCAAGCGTATTAAACTGATCGACCCAAGTGTAATAGCTTGATTCGGCGCTGCCGGGCTCTTTCAGGCCCTGGAGCTGCGGAAGTGGTTCAGTGTAAAATGTCCATCCTTCGGGACAATGTTTTCCAGTCGCGTCTGGACCGTTAAGTGAACCTTTGCACTTGCGCCTGTCGAAGCTTGCAAGATGGCCGCTGGCGAGCGCTACCCATGCCACTCCATTGCGGTCAACATCCATGCCGCGCGGAGAATAACCCTCGACTGGTTCACCATTTTCCTTAAGGGGAAGTTCATAATATTCGACAAGGGCTGTCGATGGTGGGTTTGCACCAGGATCAAGCCGAATGACCGCACCAGGGTAACCCAAAGAAGAGCCCCAAACCGATCCATCTGGCGCTGGCGACACAGCATATAGCCCCCTCGATATGCGTTTGTCTTTCTTAGGGTCAACCGGATCATTCGGTTCAACATAATCATCGCGCTTGCCATTACCATTCGTATCGAGTATCAGCGCGGTCCAACCTTGCGAAGCCTGTTCGTCGCCGGTTTCCTGGTATTTTTTTGTGTCCAGCCATCCGATGACCTCTCCGCCGCCGCTTGTCCACAGCGTGTTGTTTTCATCTTCGGCAAACATCAGGTGGTGGGTACTGAAACAGGTGCTGATATGTGTGTATTTTTTTGTCTTAGGATCATAAACACCAAGGTGTCGGCCAGCCCTCTCGATTGGAAAAAGTTTGGCGGAAGGATGATCAGACCCTTCCTTGCAGAACGCTGGATTTTCGGGTGGCCTTACCGTTGCCGTTATCCAGACTTTGCCGTCGCCATCAAACATCGGATTATGGACATTGGTCTTGCTATTCCAGATAGGTTCATCGCCCCAGTATGGTGAAGGCTGAGGCATATGTGGGCCAGTAGCAGGCTCAGTATTCGGATCTCGTACGGTCAGTGGAACCCGGGTTGTGTCATGCGTGTCTGGGTCAAGTACCGGAAGGTAATCGGCGCTTACCTCGAGCGCACCATATACGGGTCCGTTGGCATTGACTGTTGGTTTTCTTCTATCGGTCGATACAACATCGTGGAGGTATGCTTTCGGATCTGCCCAATCCCATTGCGTTATCACAACATTCCTTTCCATACCTTGAGGTCTTGGTGGTGTAGGTGGAAGTTCTCCTTTGCCAATTCTGTCAGTCCAGTCAGCGAACATTTTCAGTACTTCATCGCGACCGAGATCCACAACGGTCGAAATCATGTTGCCGCCTGCCTGTCCAGATTGAAGTCGCCGTTCCCATGCATCTACTGACGATTCAAATTTTTCCATTGAAGGATGAAACTCGCGCGTTCCTTTGCTTCCAAGACTATGACAAGCCATGCACGTCCCCGATTTCACTGTCCGGATGAATTGTGCCTGAGTTTTTATATTCGGTGAAATACCATTTCCATTGGGGCCAGTGCCAGGAAACTTGCTTTTGTCAGGAACGTGAAGGAGTGAAAACCAGTAACCTGCGGGATAGTATTCGGCAGCGGCACGGGCGCTGGGAGCTTCGACTGCGTTAAGGTCTAAAGATGTGCCAGGCCTGGTTTCTTTTTTCGGTGAATCAACCAGGCCGTATCCGCGAACCCAGACGTCATAGGTGGCCTTCGGGACGTCGGGTATCAGGTAGCGGCCCTGATCGTCGGTGACGACACTCCTGATCAGCCGCGTCGGCAAGTTGGTCGTCTCGGCAATCACCCACATGCCGGCCTCGGGACCGCGCGGGCCGGTGACGACCCCGCCAATGTCGTCAGCGTCGATCGCGACCGTGCGCGTCGGTGCCTGACCGATTCCTGTGAGACTCCACGCCGACATCAGTACG
>CAMLER010000097.1 GCA_946478915.1 uncultured Chryseolinea sp. | reverse complement strand
AATAACACACGCAAGGCCTGAGGTCCCCTCTTGCTTGGAATCTTAATGATCTTATCGGATATGATTCCTTCGCCTCCTTTAAGTTTGCCACCGCCGAGAAGAACTACCAGGGCAG
The DNA here is from genome assembly GCA_946478915.1 of uncultured Chryseolinea sp. The sequence continues at coordinate 11,194 of CAMLER010000097.1, read as the reverse complement.
GTAACGTTTTGCCTTGCTTATCACGAATTGTGCTTCCATGCAATCCAATGCTGGCAAACCCGTGTTGTCCGCATGAGTTAGGGCATCCACTTATCTTGATTTTGATATCCTGGTTGGTAATCAGCCCAGGGAACTCTTCGCGGATCACCTTTTCCAATTCCAATGAGATCGACGTGCTATCAGAAATTCCAAGGTTACATGAATCAGTACCGGGGCAAGCGGTTACATCCGCTACACTATCGAAACCGGGTTCTGCCAAACCAAGTTTGTCAAGTGCCAAATAAAGAAGTTTCAAAGCTTCAGGCCGGACAAACCTCAAGAGATATCCCTGATTGACAGTAATTCGAAATTCCGGAGAGGCATACAGGTCAATGATATCAGCAAATTGCCGGGCAAGTTTGGATGACATATTTCCCAGGGTCAGCTTTACGTAGACGCCAAAAAATCCTTTTTGCTTTTGCTCAAAGACGTTTGTTTGGCGCCACAGCTCAAATTTTTGTTCGTTCGGAATCTGCACCTCTTCTGCCACGATCACCGGCGGAAGAGCAGGCTCCGGAAGAATATTGGTGTTTATCTTATATGATTTACTTTTTAATGCTATTCTTTCTTCGTTGACCAACTCCATCAGTTTTTCAAGACCGATATCGTTCATCAAAAACTTCATACGCGCTTTCATTCTGCGGTTGCGTTCTCCATAGCGATCGAACACGCGGAGAACCGCTTCCGCTAAAGGAATCACCTGGTCCTCCTCCAGGAATTCGTACGCAAGTTTTGCCAACGTCGGGTTTGCTCCCAGCCCTCCTCCAATCATTACTTTGAACCCGCGCTTACCATTTACAATACGCGGAATAAATCCGAGGTCATGAATAAAAGCAAATGCGGTGTCATCATCGCTTGATGAAAATGAAATCTTAAATTTTCTTCCCATTTCCTGGCAGATCGGGTTGCGCAGAAAATAGGCAAAGGTCTCATATGCGTAAGGTGAAACATCGAAGGGTTCTTTTGGATCTATCCCTGCGAGATCCGAGGCCGTAACATTTCTAACGGTATTGCCACACGCCTCTCTGGTTGTAATTTCATCCTTTTGAAGCTTTGCCCACAATTCGGGAGTTTTATCAAGGCTCACAAAGTGAATTTGAATATCCTGTCGGGTTGTAGCATGAAGGTTGCTGCTGGCATATTCATCGGATATGTCCGCCACCCTTCTGATCTGTTTTGTCGTAATCCTGCCCAAGGGAAATTTGAGACGAACCATCTGAACACCAGACTGACGCTGGCCATAGATACCCCGCACCAGTCGCAGGCTTCGGAATTTGTCGTCATCAATTTTGCCATCGCGGAAAAGTCTGATCTGCTTTTCCAGATCAATGATATCGCGCGCAACGATAGGGTTGTTTAAATCTTCAAGTTCTGAACGGAAACTTTCCATGATAGTAGGTGGTATATATTTTATTCAAAAAAAGAGCCTTTCCGGTTCTGCAGGAAAGGCTCGTTATGTTCTATATTTTCTCAGTTCTTTAGACCATTACGTATCCAGAAATCCTGCGCGATCCAACAGGTGCTGACAGCAGCAACACGCCGTTAAAACAGTATACTTACAAACACGAGACAAGCAGTTGGTCATATTAATAACGAAATTAGGTCAATGGTAACAATAATCAAATTTTCCCTCCTCCAAAAGTGAAACATATTTCACTTAACAACTGTTAGCCTTTGGCTGCAAACGATGGAAATTTGCCATTATTATTCCTTATCCTACATCTAACGGCATCAATACTTCCCTGGTTCTGCTTAAAGTCCTAATTTTCCTTTTATCCTATCATCAATATTCTCCCTGCTCCATAATAAAAATTCGGAGTGGCATATCTCACAAGCCACTCCGTTGGGACCATTAAAAATTTATCATCAATTGTCTCTTCCCATCTTTTCCATTTCCTTTTCGAAAGTTTCTTTAAACTTTTCATAGTCGTAATCAATTTTCAATCGATCGTCTTTCGACAGCCGTTCGTTGTAGGTTGAAACGAGATCTTCCGCGGAAAGCTCAATTGCAATATAAGTCTTGTAAGTAGCCTGATCAGTCTTTACCAGCTTTTCACATATTGTTTTCAACCCTGTTAGTTTCTGATCGACAATTTCTCTGTTCAATTGTTCGAACCGTTCCTCAACTTGTTCCTTGTTGTTCATCTCGCGCGAGTTCGTGTAGTTGTCGGTCACCGCTTTTACTGTTGTTTGAATGCTCGCCGCAAGTTCAGCCCGTGCGTTGGCCAGGGCTTTCTTTTTCGAGGTAACCTGATCTTGGCTTTCGCCAATTGAGTTGGCACGGAAGAACTTGTTTGTAGTGAAGAAATCCGGTCCAGAGCAAGGCACTACAACTTCTGTCTCTCCTTTAGGTATTTTCTCCTTTCCTTTACACCCGACCATAAAAGCGCCGCCAAGCACGACAAGCAGCAGTGTAGAATAGCTAATGTGTTTCATAATTCAATTGGACTTTGGTTTATATGTTTCATTACGCAATTTAAATACCAAACTCAGGCTCAAATAAAATGTGTTATTGTAGCACTGTATCTAGTAATTCATCAATTCTTTCTGTTTCTAATGCTTCGATGGTTTTGTTATAGGCATCGACGCTCGATTTGTCATAGTCCAGGCCATATCCTTTCACACGATCGAGGGTGGTTTCATATATTTCCTTTCCTTCCTTTACCGTTACAACTTTAATGCTGCTGGTCAAATATGTAACGTATATGCTACCCGTTATAGAACCTTTTTCGGCATCCGATCTAACATCAAACCACAAGTCGGCATTACGCTTGGTCTCGGTAAATTCGAATCCATTATTCGCCAAAAGATTTTTGAGTCTGCTGGTTATTTGAAAATTTGCTTTATCCAACCCAAAACTTTTTTCTTCAGCGGTTAAATAGACTACAGGACGTTGAACCTTTAGCACAACGTATGCGCTAGGCGACGAAAGGCTTTTCTTGACTAAAGTGAATATTGGTGAAGAGGCTGATCCGCTAAGTGCATCCACATCGACCTTCACTGAAATGGTCTGCTCTAACGCTTTCGAATCAATCTTGTTGATCAATAGCTTTGCCGCACCATGCTCGTCCGTAGTTAAATTTGAGTGCAGAATCCCCGAACCTTTTTCAAATTGTGCATAAAGAGGAATCCCTTTGGCCGGCTTCTGCAGATCATGAAACTCTGCCATCGCCACCAGCGATTGCCCGGACTGATTAACCCGACGGTTCACAAGGAGTTCGGATGGCGTCACACTTATTTTAATTTTGTTTAACAGCAGTTGTAACGACGAATATATTTCGTTGCCAAGCAGTACATCCCTCCCTTCTAAGCTTACCCTGATGGGTTCCCCCAGGTATTTCTCAATGGAACGCAGCGCCTGAAAATAAAAACCCATTGCCTGCAACCGTTGGTCTGCGCGCTCAGCCATCCTACCCTTCTCAAGATAATCCGTTGCAAGAATGGTCGCGTTCTTCTTCTGTTCTTCTTTTATTGCCCTGTACCGCGCAATCGACAATCGGTAATACACCCAATAATTATTTCCGTCTTCCCAGGCATCAACAAGCTCAAAATCCTGTATCTCATCTGCCGCAGTGGTCTGTATAACCTGCTCATACTGTTCGGACAGTTTCCTGTCAACTTCTATCTGATTCAAGATAGAAGTACTGGCAACCTGCACCTTAATTTGTGACACTAAATCGTCCAAGGCACTTTTCTTCGCAGATTGAACGTAGTTATTGTCTCCGCTCTTAACACTATGACCAATGCCAGTATAATATCCATCCTGGTAAGGAGTCGTTCTTAGCCAGGCTGGTTTAAGGGCTTCGGGATCGGGCGGCTGGACCTGTGGACTACAACGTGCAAGAAAAAGTAGAAGAATAATACAAAGTTTCTTCACAAAAGAACCATTTGATATTGGTCAGCTAATGGCCACATCCGTGCCAATTCCATATAAGGCAAATCTAGTACTGTTCGGCCTATGAAGAAGCGCAAAAGGACGCGCTTTATTACATAGCAGGGCGATGACGTATGAAAAACTGCGATTTTGCAGCAAACTGAGTCGAAAGACTCTTCGCAAACAATTGCTGCCGAAATTATTTGGAATTAATCCTCTCCTTTTGTGGCAACTTCGTACGACGTGAGGGAAGCAGAAAAATATTCCCGATTCATGCGAGCAATGTTCGATAAGCTTATACTTTTCGGGCATTCAGCTTCGCAGGCACCGGTGTTCGTACAGGCACCAAATCCCTCTGCATCCATTTGCGCTACCATTCTCTCAACACGTTCTTTTCTTTCTGGCTTTCCTTGCGGAAGCAACGCGAGCTGAGAAACCTTTGCGCTTACGAAAAGCATGGCAGACGAATTCTTGCAGGCAGCTACACAGGCACCACAAGCAATACACGCAGCCGAATCAAACGCTTCGTCAGCAATTTTCTTAGGAATAGGAATTTCATTGGCATCGGGCACGCCTCCGGTATTGACGGAAATGTAACCACCTGCCTGCTGTATGCGATCGAAGGCACCGCGATCAACAATCAGATCTCTAATAACCGGAAATGCTTTCGCTCGCCATGGTTCTATCGTTATGGTCTCTCCATCCCTGAAAGTGCGCATGTGTAGCTGGCATGTGGTTGTCTGCAGCGGACCATGTGGACGACCGTTAATGTAAAGACTGCACGTTCCGCAGATACCCTCCCGGCAATCGTGGTCAAATGCCACTGATTCTTCTCCTTTTAAGATCAGTTCATTATTAAGTACATCCAGCATTTCAAGGAAAGACATATCGGGTGAGACATGATCAAGCTTATACTCTTTCAAAGCACCCTTTGTTTCCTTATTCTTTTGACGCCAGATCTTCAGTGTAATCTTCATATTACTTATAGCTTCTTTGAGTCAATTTAACATTCTCAAAAATCAATTCTTCTTTGTGCAAAACCGCAGGCTGGTTCTGACCCTTATATTCCCATGCAGCAGCATAAGTAAATTGATCATCTCGTCGTTGGGCTTCACCATCAGGTGTCTGAGACTCTTCCCTGAAGTGACCACCACAGGATTCTTCCCGGTGCAAGGCGTCATCAACCATGAGTTCACCCAGCTCCATAAAATCTGCAACTCTCATAGCTTTTTCCAACTCCTGGTTTAATTCGCTTGTCCCGCCAAGAACATTTACGTTTTTCCAAAATTCGTCTCGCAGTTGCTGAATATGCCCCTTTGCTTTCTTCAAGCCGTCGGCATTTCGAGCCATTCCACAATATTCCCACATCGTTAATCCCAGTTCCCGATGAAATTGGTCAACTGTTTTCTTTCCTTTGATAGAAAGCAGTTGTTGCAGGGTGGCACTTACCCGTTCATAAGCTTCCTTAAATTCCGGGCGATCCGTGCTAATCTTTTCGGAAGATTGCCCGGCAAGGTAGTCGCCAATAGTATAAGGGATAACAAAATAGCCGTCTGCAAGACCTTGCATTAACGCACTTGCGCCAAGTCGATTGGCCCCATGGTCAGAAAAGTTTGCTTCGCCAAGTGCATAAAGCCCCGGTATAGTCGTCATCAGGTTGTAATCAACCCAAAGCCCGCCCATCGTATAATGAACGGCCGGATAGATCATCATCGGCACCTCATACGGGTTGTCTCCGGTGATCTGTTGATACATATCGAACAGGTTTCCGTACTTAGCTTCAATTATGTTTTTCCCATCCCGCTTTATCGCATCTGCAAAATCAAGGAACACGGCCAACCCTGAGCCTACACCTCTGCCTTCATCGCACATATTCTTTGCATTTCTGGATGCAACGTCCCGTGGTACAAGGTTTCCGAATGAAGGATACCTTCTCTCAAGGAAGTAATCTCGTTCGGATTCCGGAATATTCGCTGCGTCCTTTGCTTTCAAGCCAGGCCTCGCAGTTTTTGGAACCCATACCCGTCCATCATTTCGAAGGGATTCAGACATGAGTGTTAATTTCGACTGATGGTCGCCGGAAACGGGAATACACGTTGGATGTATTTGCGTAAAGCACGGGTTTCCAAACAACGCCCCTTTCCTGTGGGCACGCCAGATAGCCGTAGCGTTACTTCCCTTTGCGTTGGTAGAAAGAAAGAAAACATTTCCGTAACCGCCTGTGCAAAGAAGCACAGCATGGGCACTATGAGATTCAATTTTTCCCGTGACTAAATCACGCGTAATTATTCCGCGGGCTTTTCCATCGACTAATACCAAGTCGAGCATCTCCGTACGCGGATACATTTTTACTTTTCCATTTGCGATCTGGCGGTTCAATGCCGAATAAGCACCCAGCAGAAGCTGTTGGCCGGTTTGTCCACGCGCGTAGAAGGTACGGGATACCTGCGCACCACCGAATGACCGGTTTGCAAGCAATCCACCATATTCCCTGGCGAAGGGCACACCTTGGGCAACACATTGGTCGATAATATTTACACTAACCTGAGCCAACCGGTAAACATTTCCTTCCCGTGCGCGGTAATCGCCTCCTTTGATCGTATCATAGAAGAGTCGATAAATACTATCCCCATCATTTTGATAATTTTTCGCGGCATTAATTCCTCCCTGCGCCGCGATACTATGCGCGCGCCGTGGACTATCCTGGAAACAGAAAGCTTTAACGTTGTAACCTAATTCACCAAGCGAGGCAGCGGCCGACGCGCCCGCGAGTCCCGTGCCGACGACGATAATATCATACTTCCGCTTGTTTGCCGGGTTCACCAGCTTAAGATTAAATTTATGCTTAGTCCATTTTTCGGCCAGCGGGCCATCCGGAATTTTAGAATCTAATTTCATGTAAAAGAAATTGTTAAAGGACATTTGCAAATGCCCGAATTTTCTATTTCAAATAATTGAAAACACATTTTGGTGACAGCAATGTCTAATTCAAAAACATCCATATCGGTATCAACGCAAACAGCGCCGGAATAATGATGGAAAATGCTTTTCCAACAAAAGCAATAACTGGGTTATATTTCTTGTGATTCAAGCCCAGTGTCTGAAAAGAACTTGCAAATCCGTGCCACAGATGGAATGCAAGGATCAGCATGCTGAATACATATACGCCGACATACCAGGCTTGTGAGTAGGCTGCTTCAACCGTTGCATATAAATTCTTAACCTCAACGCCATCATAATTGGCTGTTGGTATGCCACCCCAATGCATTTCATACCAGAAGCCACGCAAGTGAATTACCAGAAAAATGAAAATGAATGTTCCCAAAATTCCCATGTTCCTGGACGTCCATGGTGATGAATTGTTAATGACAGCATATCCCTCTGCACCCCGCGCCTTACGGTTCCGAATTGTTAGCAACAGTGCCCATATCACATGTATCAGGATGCAAGCATAATTCACATATGAAATCGTGACTATTAGCGGGTTAGTAGTCATAAACTTTGCATACACGTTGAACGATTCACCGTTGTCGTCTTTCAACAGCTGCAGGTTCCCAATCAAATGAATTACCAAGAAGAGAATTAAAAAGAGACCGGTTAAGGCCATGAGAAGTTTTCTGCCAATAGAGCTCGACAGGAGCTTGAGAAACCAATTCATACCGTGGTTTTGAAATTTTTTGCGAAAAATACTCTCGAAACCCTAGCTTACCAAGTCCTTGTTTACTTTAGAACTTATTTAAATAGTATTGTATTGACTCAGTGGTAATTCTAAAAAGTAGTTATCGTTCCGCAGCTATCAAATGATTGAGTTAATTAGGGTGTCTACTGAAAATTAACATTAATGACAGATTGTTTTTAACCGCTGTGGTCTAGGGTTTTTAAGCCAGGTTAATTATGCATCTTATACTGAGCAGGGAAAAAAATCGTTTGAAGTCTTTTTATTCGGAATTGCAGGTGTCGGCAAGTTTTAGATTAATTCAGACAGCAAAAAGATTAAGCCTATCACAGTTAACGCCAGGAGCAAAAACCATTCTTTTACGAGGAATTTGCGAATGGCTCTAAAGATGTATTTCATGGTCTGTCGAATAATTTCCGAAGAGAAGCCAATAATTATGCTAATCCGGCAAAGCCATGATAATCAATGCTTTGTGTGTAAAATGAATGTTTTGATCACCGAAACAAGATTCAATTTTGAAACTTTTTCCCAAAAAGGGTCGATATCAGATCCAGATATTGGGTACGGAAAAAGTTAGCGACAGCACAAGCCTTGTAGTCAGTTTTTTCGTCTAGATTTGGTCTCTTTATGATATAACTTTTTAACCCCAGGGATGTACTTAGTATTTGACACAGAAACCACCGGATTACCTCATAATAAGACAGCACCCATAACCGATCTCAACAACTGGCCCCGTGTAGTTCAGATAGCATGGCAATTGCACGACGCGAAGGGTAAGTTGTTATCTCAACGAAGCTTGATCGTGAAGCCAGTAGGCTTCGACATCCCTTTTAAAGCTGAACAGGTCCATGGAATTTCCACAAAACGAGCACTTGAGGAAGGGCATGACCTTAACAATGTTCTTGATTTACTCATCGCGGATTTGTCGCGTACCTCCCTTATAATCGGACATAATATTGAATTCGACATTAGCATCCTCGGCGCGGAATTGATTAGACAGCAGAGAGACCCGGAAGTGCTTTTGAAATTGGCTAAAATCGATACGGGTATTACCGCGACAGAATTCTGCCAGCTACAAGGGGGGCTTGGCGGAAAATTGAAAATGCCCACCCTGCTGGAACTGCACAAAAAATTATTCAACAAAGACTTTGGCGATGCGCACGACGCATCATACGATGTTGCCGCCACTGCGCGATGTTACTTTGGACTGCTACGGCAAAATGTCTGTAAGCCGTTCGATTCAACACCAGTTGTCGAGATCGAGTATGAAGAGCCGAACCTTGAAGCCGGAAATTCTACCAAGCGCGAAAAAATTAAAGAAGCCGGCTACAAGATCGGCGATACGGAAGAAGTGCTTTCCGATGGCGTTTTCGTACACCTCCACGCTCATTCGCAGTTTTCGGTATTGCAGGCAACACCCGACATTAAAGCGATGGTCGGCAAGGCAAAATCACTCGGCATGCCGGCTGTGGCCTTAACTGATCTCGGCAATATGTACGGCGCCTTTAAGTTTGTCAGGGAGGCGCTAAACCATGACATCAAACCCATTGTCGGATGCGAATTTTACATCGCTGACGAACGAAAGAAACTCAAGTTCACAAAAGATAATCCGGACAGACGCTTTACCCAGGTTCTGATCGCGAAAAATAAGAACGGATATCATAACCTGGCGAAGCTTAGCTCTTATGGATTCACGGAGGGACTATACGGCATTTATCCGCGTATCGATAAAGCACTTGTTGAAGAATTCAGAAAGGACCTCATCGCCACCACAGGTTCCCTTTCTTCTGAGATACCGCATCTGATTTTGAACGTCGGTGAAAAACAGGCTGAAGACGCATTCAATTGGTGGCACACCATGTTTGGCGACGACTTTTATGTAGAACTCAACCGCCATGGCATTCGGGAAGAAGATCACGTAAACGAAACACTACTCCGATTTGCGCGCAAATATGGAGTGAAATATTTCGCTGCCAACGAAGCCTTTTACCTCGATAAGGAAGAATCGAACGCACACGACGTACTGCTGTGTATTAAAGAGGGCGAATTCAAATCGACTCCTATAGGCTACGGTCGGGGTACACGTTACGGATTGGCAAACGCTGAATATTATTTCAAGTCATCCGAAGAAATGAAATCCATCTTTCGTGATCTGCCGGAGGCAATAAAAACTGTTGAAGAGATCGTTGGCAAAATTGAATCGTACACACTTGAACGGAATGTGTTACTACCCAAGTTTGATATCCCTGAAAGCTTTGCTAGCGAAGACGAGTACCTGCGTTATCTAACCTATGAAGGAGCGAAAAAAAAGTATGGAGAGATATCGGAGTCATTGCGCGAGCGTCTCGATTTCGAATTGGACACCATCCAGAAAACGGGTTACCCTGGATATTTTCTCATCGTTCAGGACTTTACATCAAAAGCCAGAGAGATGGGAGTATCTGTTGGACCTGGTCGCGGATCAGCAGCTGGCTCTGCTGTGGCTTACAGCATAGGAATTACGAACGTAGATCCGATTAAATATGATTTGCTGTTCGAGCGTTTTTTAAATCCTGATCGCGTATCACTTCCCGATATAGATATTGACTTCGATGATGAAGGTCGCGACCGCGTCTTGAAATATGTGATAGACAAGTATGGAAAAAATCAGGTAGCGCAAATCATAACGTATGGTACGATGGCTGCCAAATCGTCGATCCGCGATTGCGCACGAGTGATGGAACTTCCATTATCGGAAGCGAACGTGCTCGCAAAGATGATTCCCGAACGTCCCGGGACAACGTTGCAGACAGCTTTTGCCGATGTAAAGGAACTTGCAGAGATCAAAAAGAGCACTGATCTCAAGGGACAGGTGCTCCAGCAAGCGATCATACTTGAAGGGTCTGTCAGAAATACCGGAACACATGCATGCGGTGTTATTATCACGCCCGATGACCTGACCAACTTTGTTCCAGTGTCGACAGCAAAGGATTCAGACATGCTGGTTACGCAATTTGACAACAGTGTTGTGGAAAGCGCAGGAATGCTGAAAATGGATTTCCTAGGACTAACAACACTGTCCATTATAAATACTGCAGTAAAAAACATCAAGAAAAGCAAGGGGTTGGTTATTAATGTCGACGAGCTTCCACTCGACGACGCGAAGACTTATCAATTATTTCAGCGGGGAGAAACCACAGGGACGTTCCAGTTTGAGAGTGTGGGGATGCAAAAATATTTACGCCAGCTTAAGCCTGATAAGTTCGAAGACCTGATTGCCATGAACGCGTTATATCGGCCCGGACCGATGGAGTACATACCGACCTTTATCAATCGCAAGCATAAACGTGAACCGATAAAGTACGACCTCCCAGCGATGGAAGAATTTCTTGCTGAAACCTATGGTATCACCGTCTACCAGGAGCAGGTGATGCTCTTGTCGCAAAAACTTGCAGGATTTAGCAAGGGCGATGCTGACGTCCTTCGAAAAGCCATGGGCAAGAAACAAAAGGCGGTGCTTGACAAGATGAAAGGTAAATTCATCGAGGGGTGTAAAACAAACGGGCATCCGGCTGAGATCTGCGAGAAAATCTGGACCGATTGGGAAGCCTTCGCACAGTATGCTT
>CAMLER010000096.1 GCA_946478915.1 uncultured Chryseolinea sp. | reverse complement strand
GTCGCACTATCAAATTCCCTTTTGTAATAATGAACCGTACCGAGGTTCACCAAAACTTCACTGTTTCTTTTGTCTAGTGCAGATGCCTTCCTAAGCGAATTCAGTGCATCATCAAATTTACGAAGGCGAGTTAGCACCAAACCCTTGAGGAAAAATACCCTGGCGGTATCAGCGTAATTTCTTTCCAGCATTTCAAGATCTTTTAGAGCGCGATAATGCTCGTTTGATTCAAAGGCCGCATTTGCCCTATTAAAATATCCATCAAAAAAAGTTGGATTGCATCGCACAGCATTGTCGTAATAATGTATTGCCTGATCGTATTTTCTCTGATCAAAGTAAATTGTCCCCAGGTTATTCCATGCATCTGCAAAACAAGAGTCAATTTTCAATGCTTCGAGTAAGAAGCGCTCGGCCTGCTCAAGGTTTTGTTTTTTTACCATGTCATTGCTTTGGATCAAAAACCGCTGAACCTTCGTTTCCCTGCTCTCAAGGCAGGATATCAACAATAAGCAAGGCACCAACCCCCACAATTTTATCATAAATGTCGCAGTAGAATATAAATACAATAACGCAACCTCTATCGTTCTCAAAAAGATAAAATTGGCTTTTCTTGGTTTTTTAAGAAGTAAATTTTGAGAATTTGAACACATTTGATTTATTTGCACCCGTTAAGCAATGACACAAACATCCAACATAACCTTGCACCATCATCATCATGGAAATGACATGAGTGGCAAGACTATGTTTTGATCTGATACAAAGAGATTTAAAAAAAGGCTTGTCGCAGTTGTGACAAGCCTTTTTTATTGGCGATTTCGCCCTAACAGTTGGCAGGTTAGACGCAAATTCAAAAGAGATTAAAATAAAACGGGGCCCGATGGCCAGAACGCTTATGAGTACAATGCTTCGCATCGCAATACAAAAATCCGGAAGACTCCAGGAAGGATCTCTTGCACTTCTGAAGGAAAGTGGACTTTCCTTCAGCAATGGTAAAGATCAACTGAAGACCCAAGCCAGAAATTTTCCCGTTGAAGTCCTTTTCCTAAGGGATGACGATATACCACAATATGTGGAGGATCAGGTTGCAGACGTTGGCGTCGTTGGTGAAAATATCGTGGCCGAAAAACAAAAGCGGAATGAAATAGTGAAGAGACTTGATTTCGCCAAATGCAGGTTGTCGATCGCCGTACCTCGAGCGGAAAATTATAATGGGATAGCATCGCTTCAGGGAAAAAACATTGCCACCTCCTACCCTAATATTGTAAAGGCATTTCTTGCTAAAAAGAATGTCATCGCTGGAATTCATGAGATAAGCGGGTCCGTCGAAATTGCTCCAGGCATAGGGTTGGCAGACGCCATCTGTGATATCGTAAGCACAGGTAGTACGTTATTGGGCAACGGACTAAAAGAAGTAGAAACCGTAATGCAATCAGAGGCGGTGATCATTGCCAATCCCGAACTGAGCGTTGAAAAACAACGAATACTTGAAAAATTATTATTCAGGATCGAGGCGGTTAAGAAAGCCAAGAACAACAAATACATTCTCATGAATTGCCCCGATACAGCGATCGAAAAAATAACATCGGTCATTCCCGGAATGAAGAGTCCAACGATAGTCCCGCTCGCACGCGAAGGCTGGAGCTCGTTGCATTCCGTAGTAGATGAAAATGATTTTTGGGAAAAGATCGATTTGTTAAGGGAATGCGGGGCCGAAGGCATCCTGGTCATCCCTATTGAGAAAATGATCGTATAAATTTTAATTCCGACAACCTTAGACTATATGAAACTATGAGAGTATTCAGAAACCCACCTAAAGAAACATGGCAGGAACTATCACAGCGGCCTCAGCTTGAGTTGGAGTTTTTGGAGAGCACGGTCCGAAATGTTTTGAACCGGGTAAAGAAATCGGGAGATAGCGCTTTGCGCGAGCTTACACTTCAATTCGATAAAGCGCGCGTTGATAAATTTCAGGTTACCGATGAGGAAATCAATGCGGCAATCGATACCGTACCAAAAGCATTACAGGACTCGATACAAATTGCAGCGAACAATATTCGGAAATTTCATGCGGCTCAAAGTGAAAAGCAATTACCTGTCGACACAATGCCTGGCGTTTCCTGCTGGAGAAAATCGGTCGCGATTGACAAGGTGGGGATTTATATTCCAGGCGGTTCGGCACCATTGTTTTCGACCGTACTGATGCTCGGTATCCCGGCAAAGCTGGCTGGATGTAAAGAGATTGTGTTATGCACACCTCCCGACTTATCAGGCAGAATCAATGAAGCAATTTTGTTCACAGCGCATCTCGTTGGTATCACAAAAATTTTTAAGGTGGGGGGTGCGCAAGCCATCGCTGCAATGGCTTATGGCACTGAGACAGTTCCTAAAGTGTATAAAATATTTGGTCCAGGTAATCAATATGTGACTAAGGCAAAACAACTTGTTACCGAAGAGGGACTGGCTATCGACATGCCGGCTGGTCCCTCAGAAGTCCTTGTGATTGCTGATGACTCAGCAACGCCTTCTTTTGTAGCTGCAGACCTATTGTCACAGGCTGAGCATGGCGAAGACAGCCAGGTGATGCTGGTTGTCAATAACGAACACCTTATTGAGGCGGTCCAGAAAGAAATTGAAAAACAGATTCAGTTGCTGCCGCGAAAAGACATTGCCGAGCGATGTCTCGCCAACAGCCGCGTCCTGCTTCTCCAAAATTCCGTCGACGCCATCGCTTTTGCTAACCAGTATGCTCCAGAACATCTCATTGTAAACACAATGGATAGCGAGGAAATAGTTTCACAAATTACAAATGCAGGTTCGGTCTTTATCGGGAACTATTCACCTGAAGCCATTGGAGATTATGCATCTGGAACAAATCATACATTACCCACTAATGGATATGCAAAAGCTTTCGCAGGCGTATCACTTGAAAGCTTTATGAAATACATCACTTTCCAAAAATTGACGAAAGAAGGGATAATGTCGCTTGGCCCAGCGGTCGAGATAATGGCTGAAGCAGAACAACTACTGGCGCACAAAATGGCAGTTCGAGTACGATTGGAAAGCCTAAGATAAGTCATCAACAACAACGCCCGGTGAACAAGAAGTTATAAATGTATGGAGATAAGAAGGAAAGCTACCGATGTTTCGAAATGGGTCAGGAAAAATATCCTTGCTCTTAAACCTTATTCATCTGCTCGTGATGAATTCAAGGGCGAGGCCGAAATTTTCCTGGATGCAAATGAAAATCCATACCCGTCTTCGTACAACCGTTATCCTGACCCCCTGCAATGGAAACTGAAAGAAGCGCTGGCAAAAATTAAGGGAGTTCAGCCTGAACAGATCTTCCTGGGCAATGGCAGTGACGAAGCGATAGACCTGATCATACGCGCATTTTGTGAACCTTATAAGGAAAGCATTTTGATTACGGATCCAACGTATGGTATGTATGCTGTTTGTGCCGATGTAAATGCTGTTCCAGTGGTCAAAGTTGAATTAACAAAGGAATTTGACGTAGATGTTGAAGCCATTCTTGCAAAGGTAACAGCAGCATGTAAAGTAATTTTCCTCTGCAGCCCAAACAATCCGACGGGCAACCTTTTAAGCGCGTCATCCATTCAAAAAATTCTCGACGAATTTGATGGTATTGTAGTGATTGACGAAGCCTACATTGATTTCACAACAAGCCAAAGCTTTGTCAGATATCTTTCGAGCTATGAGAATCTGGTCATCTTACAAACATTTTCGAAGGCGTGGGGCTTGGCCGGCCTAAGGCTGGGAATAGCATTCGCGTCGCCTGAACTCATCGCTATATTGAACAAAATCAAATATCCCTACAACGTAAACATACATACCCAGGAAATTGCGTTAGAAGCGATTCAGACTGAACAGCGAAAAAATAAGGCAGTGGCCGAAATCATTCAGCAGCGGGAGAAGCTGAAAAAAGATCTTCTGATGCTTCCGATTACCCGTCGCGTGTATCATTCTGATGCCAACTTTCTTCTGGTAAAAATGACAGACGCCCCGGCAGTTTACCGATATCTTATGGACCGGAAGATCATAATCCGCGATCGCTCGAAAGTGACGCTCTGTAAAGATTGTGTCCGAATCACTATCGGAACACCGGAAGAAAATGAAAACCTGATCACAGCACTGAAAAATCTATGAAGAAAGTACTATTCATCGACCGCGATGGCACTCTGATTATTGAACCCGACGATGAACAAATCGATAGCCTGGAAAAGTTAGAGTTCTATCCCGGTGTGTTTTCGTGGCTGAGCAGGATAGCAGCTGAAACTGATTTCGAACTGGTGATGGTTACCAATCAGGACGGTCTCGGAACTTCCAGTTTTCCGGAAGATACCTTTTGGCCGGCGCATGAAAAAGTGATAAAGACATTCCAGAACGAACGGATATATTTTACAGAGGTCCATATTGACAAGTCATTTCCGCATGAGAACAAGAGTACGCGCAAGCCCGGCGTTGGAATGCTTACAAAATATTTTTCGGATGATTACGATCTTAAGAACTCCTTTGTGATCGGCGACCGGATAACGGACGTCGAACTGGCGAAGAATCTGGGATCAAAGGCCATTTTGATTAATGACGGTAGTTATGCTGAAAAAATCGTTTCAAGCGGGCTGAAAGATTTCTGCGCCATAATAACGACTGAATGGCAGGATATATTCAAACTACTCACCGAACCTGTGCGACGAGCGCAGATAAGACGAACCACCAAAGAGACTGAAATTGATATTGAAATAAAGCTTAACGGCGACGGTAGATCAAAAATATCGACAGGTCTTGGCTTCTTCGATCACATGCTCGATCAACTTTCACGACATGGTAATATTGATCTGACAATTGCTGTCAAAGGAGATTTGCACATCGATGAGCACCACACCATAGAGGATACAGGGCTTGCATTGGGTGAAGCATTCTCTAAAGCCCTTGGCGATAAACGGGGTATCGAGCGATATGGCTTCTGCCTCCCAATGGACGATTGTTTGGCACAAGTAGCAGTAGATTTTGGTGGAAGACCATGGCTTGTTTGGGATGCCGATTTCAAGCGGGAAAAAATTGGTGAAATGCCCACGGAGATGTTTCATCACTTTTTCAAATCGTTTTCAGATACGGCCAAATGCAACCTGAATATAAAGGCGGAAGGAACAAACGAGCACCATAAAATCGAAGCAATATTTAAAGCATTTGCGAAGGCAATTAAAATGGCAGTAAGAAAGGAAGGAAATCAATTACCCTCAACCAAAGGGGTACTGTAACACATGAAATTAGCGATCATCAAGTACAATGCTGGAAACATTCAGTCCGTTTCATTTGCGCTGGAACGGCTTGGCGTAAATTTTTTGATCACCGATAATTCGGAAGACATTCAGTCCGCTGAAAAAGTCATCTTCCCCGGTGTCGGTGAAGCAAGTACGACAATGGAGTTTCTAAAACATAAGAAACTTGATCGTCTCATTCCATCGCTGCAGCAACCAGTGCTGGGGATCTGCCTGGGAATGCAGCTTATGTGTAAATATTCAGAAGAAAATCAGACCGAATGTCTTGGTATCTTTAATGAATCAGTCAGGCGGTTCATTCCTCAAAATGATATGAAGGTACCGCACATGGGATGGAATAATTTGTTGCTCAAAGACAGTTGGCTTGATCCATCCATAGAATCAGAGTACGCGTACTTTGTGCATAGCTATTACGTACCGGTGAATGAATTTACTTCCGCTGTAACGAATTATATAAATCCGTTCAGTTCCGCTCTGCACTCAAAGAATTTTTACGCGGTTCAATTTCACCCGGAGAAGTCTGCGAAAGCGGGCGAAATAGTATTGAAGTCGTTTTTAAAAGTAGGAACATAAATTTTAAATTTTGAATTTTAAATTTTGAATTAGCGTGAAGACACAAAATATAATGATTGAAAAGAGTTTTGATTTCTCGTTGTTGGTTATCTCATTATACAAAAGGTTAGTTGAGTCGCACGAATATGTATTTATCAAAACAAATACTGCGCAGTGGCACAAGTATCGGAGCCAATGTTGAAGAAGCGATTGCAGGGCAATCGAGGAGGGATTTTATTGCAAAAATGTCAATTGCTTCTAAGGAAGCCAGGGAGACAAAATACTGGATCCGCCTTTTAGAAAAAAGTGAATTTATAAAGTATGATTATGAAATGCTCTTGAGAGAAGTTGATGATCTTATAAATATCTTGACTGCGATTGTAAAAACATCACAGCAGCACGGTATAAAATCGGAGAACGATAATTCAAAATTCAAAATTTAAAATTCAAAATTTTAAAAAATGAGAATCATCCCAGCCATCGACATTATAGAGGGAAGCTGCGTGCGGCTAACGCAGGGAGATTATAGCCAGAAGAAGGTTTATAATGAGAATCCGACAGATGTTGCTAAGGCGTTTGAAGCCGCCGGGTTGAAATATCTTCATCTGATCGATCTTGATGGTGCTAAGGCCGGTAAGGTTACCAATTGGAAAGTTATAGAAGATATTACAAGTAATACCGGACTGACAGTAGACTTTGGCGGAGGCATTAAAACGGAGGAGGAATTATCCAGGCTTTTTGAATATGGCGTAGCACAGGTAAACATCGGGAGTATGGCCGTCACTAATCCAGATACAATTGCTGAATGGATAGAAAAATTTGGTAGCGAAAAAATAATTCTCAGCGCTGATGTCAAGTCGGAGAAAATCGCGATTAGTGGCTGGCAGGAAAATTCATCGATTGAAATTACGGATTTTCTTAAGGACTATGTCCGGAAGGGTATCGATTATGTCACGTGCACAGACATCAGCACTGATGGCATGTTAACCGGACCGAATATAGACCTGTATAAGAAAATTTTGTTGAGCTTTCCGCAATTAAATATTATCGCGAGTGGCGGCGTCAGTAATTTGGATGACCTATACGAACTAAATCAAATTGGCGTTGACGGAGTGATTGTTGGCAAAGCTATTTATGAAGGCAGAATCAGATTGGATGAACTCGCGGATATAAGTAGACATTAAGATGTCCTAGATTCACGCAAAGCCTACTAAATGTAACCCCAAATTATCAGGTCTATAGTTCGTAATTCAAATGCTCCCTAATGAAGAAAAAAACTAAGTTGTTGAACGAATATTACAGGTTCACGCAAAACTCCTCATTAATCCAAAACCACGAGAAGTGTTAACCAAACGAATTATTCCCTGCCTTGATATTAAAGACGGCCGCACGGTAAAAGGTGTTAACTTCGTTAATATCCGGGATGCCGGCGATCCTGTCGAGCTTGGCGCAGCCTATGCACTTCAAGGTGCTGACGAATTGGTCTTTCTCGATATTTCGGCCACGAATGAGCAACGCAAAACATTTGCGCACCTTGTCAAAGATATCGCTCGACACATCAATATTCCTTTTACAGTTGGAGGTGGAATAAGCACTGTCTCGGATGTCGCGCCGCTCCTGGAAGCGGGTGCAGATAAGGTGAGCATCAACTCATCCGCTGTACGCAATCCAGGCCTTATCGATGAGCTTTCAAAAGCATTCGGATCACAGTGTATTGTTTTGGCAATCGACGCTCGAAAGATGGAAAACCAATGGGTAGTCCATACGCACGGCGGGAAGAATCCCACTGAAAAAAAATTGTTCACATGGGCTAAAGAAGGCCAGGAAAGAGGTGCAGGGGAAATATTATTTACCAGCATGGATCATGACGGCACCCGGAATGGTTTTGCGAATGACCCATTGGAAAAGCTAAACGATCTGCTGAGCATTCCGGTGATTGCCTCAGGTGGTGCCGGAAATATGGGACATTTTGTCGATGCCTTTGTCCTCGGAAAAGCGGATGCTGCGCTAGCGGCGAGTATCTTTCATTTTGGTGAAATCAAAATCCCTGATTTGAAATCATATTTGCGCCAACGAGGCATTCATGTGAGGATCTAGCGTCATTAAAATTAAATCATAAACAGAAGGTGTAACGATATGGCCGAGATAAAAATTGATTTTTCTAAATCCGACGGGTTGGTACCATGCATTGTTCAGGACGCCGATACTGACAAAGTATTGATGCTAGGTTTTATGAACGAAAAAGCCTACGAAAAAACCCGCGCGGAGAAAAAAGTGACATTTTTCAGTCGAAGCAAACAAAGGCTCTGGACGAAGGGGGAAACATCCGGTAATTTTCTATATGTGAACGACATCCTTGTCGACTGCGATCAGGACACGTTGCTTGTCAAGGTGAAACCTGCAGGACCGGTTTGTCACACTGGAGCAGATACATGCTTCAACGAAGTGAACGACAAATGGAATTTGAACTCACTTGCCAACATCATCCGGAACCGGAAAGCAAATCCAGTCAAAGGATCGTACACAAACAGTCTGTTCGATGCAGGCATCAATAAGGTAGCTCAAAAAGTTGGTGAGGAAGCCGTTGAACTCATCATTGAAGCGAAAGACAACAACAAAGAATTATTTTTAAATGAGGCTGCTGACTTAATGTATCACTATCTCGTGCTCTTAACTCAAAAGGGGTATGCATTGGATGAGGTTGTGGATGTGTTACGGAGCAGACATCGATGAGATTAGAAGATTGGAAAATTAGAAAATTGAAAGATTGAAAGATTGGAAAATTGGAAGATTGGAAAATTGGCGAAGTGCAATCTTCTAATCTTCTAATCTTCTAATCTTCTAATCTTCTAATCTTCTAATTTTCTAATTTTCTAATCTTCTAATCTTCCAATCTCAGCGCGTTCCAAAGAATTTCTACGGGGTGGAGTGCCCTTCTGCCAGTGCCATCCTTAATCTGATGGCGGCAACTTGTTCCAGCTGCAGCGATGATCACATCCGCAGGTTGCTTTCGAACAGTCGGAAATAGAACGAGTTCGCCGATCTGCATCGATAAATCGTAATGTTCCTTTTCATAGCCAAAGGAGCCTGCCATTCCACAGCACCCGGAAGGAATCATATGTACTTCATGATTACCCAATCTGGTAAGTATCTTTTTGACGGGCACAAGAGACGACAAAGCTTTTTGTTGGCAATGGCCATGTAGTTTGATGAGGGGCCCCTTTTCTTTAAAAAGCTTGGTGTCTATTTTCTCTGTATCGAGTTCTTTTGCAAGAAACTCTTCAATCATGTATGTGTGTGCCGCAATTTGTCGAGCAGCTTGTTTTTCTTCACCGCGCAAAAGATCAGGATATTCATCACGGAATGTAAGTATCGCCGAAGGCTCAACGCCGATTAGTGGGCTATCAGCACCGATCACATCCTTGTACGTGGCGACATTTTTCTTTGCCAGGTTCCTGGCCTCTTCTAATAAACCCTTGGACAAAAAACTTCGTCCAGACTCGCCGTGAGGTAAGAATTTGACATTGTAACCAAGTCTATCCAATAGCTTGACCGTTGTTATTCCGATTTCCGCTTCATTATAGTTTAATAGTTCATCAACAAAGATGTAGACTGTTTTTGTAGAATGCTTGGTCGTCGGCTTAAAGTCTCGTCTCATCCATTTCTCCCATGTAACTGGCGAGAGATGAGGCATGCTCCTTTTCCTTGCAAAACCAATAATAGATTTTACGATGGACGCAGTGAAAGCATTTCCAAAAATTGCTTTATAGCCCCAGGGTATCCATGAGGCAAGTCTCATCCCCATTGCAAAATTCCCAATTAAACGACTGCGAAAGGGAATTCCTTTTTCCTTATAGTATTGATATTGCCACTCCTGTTTCAGCTTGCCCATATCAACGTTCGAAGGGCATTCGGATTTACATCCCTTGCAACTCAGACAAAGATCAAGAACATCTTTTATTTCATCGTGCGCAAAAGGATTCGCTTTGTCCGACCGCGTAAGCATTTCGCGCAAAATGTTGGCGCGTGCCCGAGTTGTCTCCTTTTCATTTCGGGTAGCCATATAACTTGGACACATGGTTCCCCCGGAGATTTCAGTCTTTCGGCAATCACCAGAACCATTGCACTGCTCGGCTGTTCGCAGTATACCCATTGTATCAGAAAAATCAAGAATGGTATCAAACTCCTTTGTCACCTGGTCCTTTTCATAGCGAAGGAATGTATCCATCGGTGGAGTTTCAACAATTTTGCCGGGATTGAAAATATTTCGAGGATCCCATACTTTCTTCAGGTTCTTAATTAGTTCATAGTTGTAGGGCCCTATCATTTTTGGAATGAATTCGCCACGCAGCCTTCCATCGCCGTGCTCACCTGAGAGCGATCCATCATATTTTTTTACGAGCGAAGCTGTTTCTTCCGCCATAATTCGGAAGAGTTTAACACCACTATCCTTTTTCAGATCTATTATCGGACGCAAATGAATTTCACCCGACCCTGCGTGCGCATAGTGTACACTGTACAGACCGTGATTTTTTAGCAATACATTGACATCTGCAATAAAATCAGGAAGGTCTTTTACATCGACTGCAGTATCTTCAATCACAGGTACTGGTTTTTCATCACCCGGCACATTCGAAAGCAAACCCAAGCCAGCTTTTCTGAGGTCCCACACGCGCTTGATCTTGTCGCCGCCAACGATTGGATAGGAATAACCCAACCCTTTTCCCATAAGATCAAAAATGAGCGCCTGCGCGTCCCTTTCCGCTTCCTCTTCCGATGAACGCGTGATTTCAGCAACCAGAATCGCCTTAGGGTCTCCTTCGATAAAGAAGCGATTTTCCGCCTGCGTCCTGTTTCTCTTTGTTGCTTCAAAAACATAATGGTCCATCAACTCTACGGCTGAGGGTCGATGCTCTAATGCAACGAGGTTAGCACGTAACGACTCGTCTATACTACTGCAGTGAATGCAAACAAGTTTCTTGTGGGGAGGTGCAAGTCTGCTCAATTTTATTTTGGCAGAAGTTATGAACGCGAGGGTACCTTCCGATCCTGCGATGAGACTGCAAAAATTAAACATATCCCCCCCAGGATTGAAAGGCTGCATTCTCGCAAGCATATCAATAGCGTAGCCCGTATTTCTGCGGGTGATCGATGGCTTTGGAAATTCTTTTTCTATGGAAGATCTGTTAGTCGCATCGGTCAACATGGTATTGATATGGCTGTACAACTTAGCTTCCAGACCTGAACCTTCACGAATTTTAGCCTCAAATTCATTGGGACTCAGCGCTCGAAAAGAGACTTTTGACCCATCGGAAAGAAATGCAGTTACTTCCAGTAAATGTTCCCGCGTGCTTCCATATACGACAGAGTTTGAGCCACATGAATTATTCCCAATCATGCCACCGATCATCGCGCGGTTGGCGGTGGAAGTCTCAGGAGCGAAAAAGAATCCACGTGGCTTTAGATAGTTGTTAAGATCGTCACGAACAATTCCAGGCTGCACGATTGCCCATCCCTCGGTTTCATTCACCTC
>CAMLER010000095.1 GCA_946478915.1 uncultured Chryseolinea sp. | reverse complement strand
TCTTACGGTTGATATGGCGGACGTGAGATCCTTTTCTCGTTGAACACCATATCCCACCACGACAACCTCTTCGAGCGACGTAACATCGGACTCAAGGGCTACATCCGCCGTGGTTCGCGTGCTGACATCAACAGTTACCGTTCGATAACCAACGAAAGTAAATACAAGCGTGTTTTCTGCTGGCCCTAGTTGGATGGAATAATCACCATTCACATCGGTAGTACTACCTTTGGTAGTTCCCTGAACTACCACGTTTACACCGGGAAGCCCTTCACCATCTTCGGCGGAGGTGACTTTCCCAGTGATGATCTTTTCTGTTTGGCCCCATGCTGTTATGCTCAGCAGGATCGGGACCATGGCCGTAAGTAAAAGTCTTTTCATAACGTTTTTGTTTTTTGAATTGAAGCGGAAAAATTTAGCGAAAAGTCAAGTCGATCGTTAGAAAAACTAACAATACAATCGATTTCAATGTTTATTGGACGCTCATAAAAAGAGTTGTTTTTCCCTGAAAAAAAACAATGATTACAAACGATAACACGTGGTGTTTTGATGTGCGTGGATAACTATTCTCGGCAAAAAAACATGGTTCATCCGCCGCGTCAGACGTATTCTGACCAACGCTAAAAATTGGGCGCACATAAAGCGCAAAAGTATTGCAGCAGGCTACTTTTAACACCTTGGCCGAGCTCGAAATCATGGATATAAAAGCTTTTTACCTCACCATCCGATGAGCTCTTTTGGATAAATTTAAATTATCTCCCCCTGCTGCATGGCAAGGTTGGTAGTATTAGGTCGCTCCGACCGCACCAGGATTTTGCGTTCAGCGATCTTAATGCCGCTAATCTGATGTATTAATTAGTGTTTGCGCGCGTTTAGTGCTTTTGCGCTTGGAGTCAACTTCGGTGATCAGCACAACCTCCTCCCATCTTGACAATGGAGGATGATGGCCGCGCGTGTTAAGGTCCAGAATGCGCGCAGAAACCTTTTGCTTGAAGCCCCAGACGGTGTTCAATCGAAGGCCAAGCTGCCCAGCAAGACTTTCCAGTGTATGATCTTTTTTGCCGGCAACCGTGAGATACGTGATATAAAAAGCCTTCTCAATGGGGAATTTAATGCTGTGGAAGATGGTAAAAGCAGTGATCGATTCATTGTAGCCACATCGCGTGCACCGCCTGGAAAATTTGTGAGCGCCATCGAAATACTTCTCGTTTTTGCATTTGCGACAGTGATAGCCGTTTTGCCATTTCAGATTTTCCAAAAACCTGTAACAAGCAAGTTTATCCGGATACAATGTCTGGAACTGGTGATAGTCCATGGTCTTTTCCATGAGACGTTCGTTCAAAACTTCCTTAATACTGCTCTTCAGCTTCCAGTTATCCAAATCGAGCATCGAATTGATGCGATTGATTTCTATGGCCTGCCGTTCCAGTTTTAAATTACTTTCTTCCAGCTCATGATTCTTCTTGTTCAATTCAATGGTTCTGTCGCGAACTTTCTGCTCTAATTCGCGATTCACCTGATCCTTTAACTGCATATTGCGTTCATGCTGATGAATAATTCTTCGCAGCGCGCGATCACGCATATCCTTAAGAATCCTGATGCGGTCGCCCATGGCAAACGTCAGAAATAACATCTCAAGTACAAAGCTGAAATGCAAGCTGTAGTGCAGCGGTGTCGTGAAGGGAAGAACATTGAAGTATACCAGTGTTCGGATGAAAAATCCAATGAAAAGAATGCCATAAGCGATAACGAAAAATCGAGCGGGTCTATATCCGCGATCCCATACATATATCGCTGTGAAAAATATCAGACTTAAAGGTATTATCTCAATGGATCGGATATTAAGAAGAGAGGGAAAAAGAAACACCTCGGCGACAAAGATTATCGAACGAAATATGATCGTCCATTTTAAAACCGTATCAAGGTGGGGTGCGGTTGCCTTTGTTCGCAAAAACCGACGCGTAAAGATCAACGACCACAGAATCACAGAATACAGTGTGAACCCTGTGGCGTAATTATTCCAATCTGGGTGGTTTGGCCAGAGATATTGAAAACCTATCCCATCGTAACTCATCGCGTAAGCTGCAACGCTTAGGATATACATGATATAATAAATGTTTTTGACCTCACGGATGGCGAGAAAAACAAGGAAATTATACAAACTGATAATGAGAATCATTCCATAGAAAGTTCCAAAGAGGAAATACTCATTGAGCGCATAGTCTATAAACCTATCAACCGAGCGAAGCGCTATCCTGATATCAGCAAATTCTTCAGACCTTACCTTGAAATAATATACCATCACGGTATCAGAGGTCATGGTCAATGGGATTTCGAAATTCTTATGCGGAATGATGCGATCTTCAAATTGCTTTCCATCACCCATGATCACCTTTTCATAGGTACCTTCGGTCCTGGGAATAAATGCTGTTATATGATCGATTGTCTGATCATAGAATTCAAGCAACCAGAACTTTTCCGTTGCATGGGTATGTCGGATCGGCAGCTTGATCCAATAGGAGGCATTCCCCTTAAAATCTTTATTTTGATAATCTGGATGAAAAGCAAATCGCCGCGCAAATTGCGGCGAAGAGATCTCATTAAATTGCAGTGAATTGGTAGTATCGCAAAAAATTTGAATCTGATAAGGCATGAAATTATGCTCGATCACCTTATCATCAATTGTTGCTATTGCATCGCCGCTCTCTAATTCCTTGTGTTGACTATCTTGTGCCACGAGATGGCCAGTCATGCAGGCCATCCAGAAAACAAAAACTGTAAAGCACTTCATCAGCGCCAAGTTATTGTTTTTTTATTATCTGCCGATATGGTAAAAAATTAATAGGCAAGGCCATAATGCCCAAACGATGTTTTTATCATCAGGAGCCAGGTTCACCTAACAAAGAACATCCTGGCGATAACTTTGCGATCAGGCAACTTCGGTAGGAACGCTATCGAAGTTTCTCTTTCACCATTCCGCAACTAAGCATTTTATCGCCAAAATATGGATTTCGGATAGTTTCACTATCGCTTAGCCAGTAAGCACCCTCATTGTTAAAAGCCATGGGACAGAAATCATAGAATGCTTCTTTCCCACCAAGTCCGAAAGCCTTGACACTTTTATACAAGTTATCAGACAAGGTGCTGAAAGCCTCGCGTTGTTCCTCGATATCAGCGCTTTTCTCAATTTGCTTCAAGGCATTATCCATCGATGCCAGATAGGTCATCCACTCACTGTGGGCTTGTCCCTCCAGTAATTTCATGTCTACCCTTGCAACGGCCTGACTGGTGGAAGAAGTTTCCTCCTTCACTTTGTCGGGATCTGAAGCAATGAACGCATCTTTTAAAGCATTGTAATTTGTAAACACATCGCCAAGTTGGGTCTGAAATTCCTGTGAAACTTCAAACTGGGCGCTTGATTCAGTAACGTCCCCCCCGGACGCATTGTGCTGTTCATGATCATGTGAATCATCGCCCTTCTTACCGGAACAACCCAATGTTAAAATAATAAGAGCAAATAAAAATGAAGAGAGAATCGGGTTCGTTTTCATAAAGTTTTCTTCGTTGATTGTATCACTACCAGTGCTTTATGCCTTGTATTGATGGTTTCCAAAAATTAAATCTAAAATCGTCAGAGTTAATAAGCACCAACTATTATATCCATGTAATTGAAACAATAGTTTGATCATTGGCAAAGTTACCAATTAAGTTAGATTGGTTCAGCTTTGTAGCCCGCTTTTTCCAATGCCTCAACCACGACATGCTTGTCCGATTCGGTTTTGACGGTTAGAACCCTTGAAGGATCTGTCAAATCAACCTCCCATTTCTGCTCCCCTACTGCCTCGTTCAAAAATGGTGTAACGGTCGCTATGCAACCCGTGCATTTTATGTTTGTTTTGAATTTTTTTGTTTCCATGGTTATTTATTCGTTATTCGTTATTCGTTATTCGTTATCTGTTATTCGTTATCCGTTATTAGTGATTGGCAAATTGATTAAGTTTAGTCAATATCTGCTCCGCGTAACCGTAGGCTATTCCCCACAACACTAACGGAACTCAAAGCCATCGCAGCACCTGCGATCATTGGATCCAACAAAAATCCGTTCACCGAATAAAGTACCCCCGCCGCTAATGGTATGCCCAGTACGTTGTAAATAAATGCCCAGAACAAATTCTGGCGTATCGTCGTAACCGTCTTCTTCGAAAGACTTATCGCCCGCGGCACGGATCGGAGGTCGGATGTGATCAGTGTAATTTTTGCTACGTCCATAGCAATATCAGATCCTTTGCCCATGGCAATGCTAACATCAGCCTGTGCCAATGCCTCCGAATCATTAATGCCATCTCCGACCATTGCAACAACTTTACCTGATTTCTGAAGTTTCCTTACAAACTCTGCTTTATCGGAGGGTAGCAAGTCTGACTGAAAATTTTCAATACCTAACGACCTGGCTATGGTAGAAGCAGTCCCATGATTATCGCCGGTGAGCATGTGTACTTCAATACCTTTTCTTTTTAACGACTGGATCGCTGACAACGACCCTTCCTTGATCTTATCTGCAATTGCAAACACTGCAAAAGCCTGCCGATCATCCGAAAAGTATACAATCGTATTGCCTTCAGATTGCCACACGTCAGCCCCTTGAATTAAATCGCTATCGATGCTTACCCCATTTTCCTCAAGGAATTTCTTGTTTCCAATATAATACGACTTTCCATCTATTGCTGCCTTGACGCCCCTCCCAGTAACATTCTCGAAATTCTCAACAGACAAGCTTATTCGTTGTTCATCTTTGATGTGGGCAACCACAGCCTCAGCAAGCGGATGATCAGACCTCGTCTCCAAACTGTATAATATATTTTTTAATTGACTTGCATCCGATCCTGATTTCCATAAAGAATTCACAACGGTTGGCCTACCTTGTGTAAGGGTTCCTGTCTTATCCAGAACTATTGCATTTACGCCATGCGCCAGCTCAAGGCTCTCAGCATCCTTGATTAGAATGTTGCTCTCGGCACCCTTGCCAATCCCTACCATGATCGCAGTTGGAGTCGCTAACCCAAGAGCGCAGGGACAGGCGATCACAAGAACAGTTATGGAGGTAAGCAATCCGTGAGAAAAGGCATTTTCCCCGCCAAGTATTATCCAGGCACTAAATGTCAGCACTGAAATTCCCAGAACAACCGGCACGAAGATTCCTGCAACTCTATCAACCAACCGCTGCACGGGAGCTTTGCTGCCTTGCGCCTGCCGAACCATTTTGATGATATTCGCCAGTACCGTGTCCTCGCCTACTTTCTCTGCGACGAACTGAAAGCTTCCCTTTTGATTTAGGGTACCCGCAAAAACTTTTTCTCCGGCAGTTTTTTGAACTGGAATTGATTCGCCGGAAATCATGCTTTCGTCAACAAAAGAGTTTCCGTTTGTAACAATGCCATCAACAGGGATTTTTTCACCAGGGCGAACGACAATGACACTACCTTCCGTCACTTCGTTTATTGGTATCACCTTCTCCACGCCATCCACAACAGATAAAACGCTTGAGGGCTGAAGTCCCATAAGTTTCTTGATAGCACCCGAAGTCTTGGACTTCGCTTTTTCTTCCAACAACTTCCCCAGCGAAATGAACGCAATAATTAACGCCGCCGCCTCGTAGTAAACGTGCGCATGCACACCACGTTGATGCCAGAATTCGGGATATACTGTATTAAAAGCACTAAACAAAAATGCAATTCCTGTCGACAAAGCTACAAGTGTATCCATATTCACTTGCCCATACTTAGCCTGTTTCCACGCCGTAAAAAAATAGGACCGACCCAGGTAAAAAATAACAATAGCCGAGAGGATCATGGATACATACGTTCCATATGGAAGATCCATAAAGAACATTCCCAGAACTGCAACTGGAAATGAAAGGACCAACGCCCAGATTGTACGCAGCTTTAGCTTTCTGTAATGTTCCTGTTGAGCTGCCTCGTGAACAGCTTGTGGATCTTCAACATCCACAACGATATCGTACCCAATTGACCGGACCGACGCTTGCAAGTCTGCCGGCTTAACAACATTGGGATCATAAGAAACGAGCGCAGTCTGGTTGGCGAAATTTACATTAGCATCCTGAACACCCGCGGTGGCCTTCAGCATCGATTCGACACTTGTAGCGCATGCTGCGCAAGTCATTTCCAATACTGGAAAACTTTCCTGCTTCTGCCTGACTGGTTGTTTTATGTTGGATTTTGAACTGATAGCCGTCATATTAAAACCTTTACAATACTACATCGCTGCAGCACTTATAGTTTTATACTTTTACGGCATTGGTTTACATGATTACGGTTTTTAAGGAAAGTTATAAGGAATTCGCCCACACGTGGTGAAGACTATGTGATGTAGTGATGCATTACCCCTGCCGCAAGGCAGCGGTCTTTGCGGCCTGTTCGACCGTTCAGTAGTCACTCAACATGCGACGAAGCTCGACCTGGAGACCTAAAGTCATCTCCATTAACACCCTTTGCGCCTCTGCGTTATTGCGGTAAAAAATCATCACCGACAAGAATCATTCACTACAACCTGCATTGACGTTTTAACGAGACATCGCTTCTACATCCCATCGCAACTTGACAAAGTAGCGCTAGGACACCATTGAATCCAGGGGTTTACGATGATTCTCAATATCCCTGGACTTTTTCATTTCCGAGGGCGTGAATCCCGTCACCTTTTTAAATTGGGCTGATAAATGGGCTACACTACTGTATCCAAGTCTATTGGCAATTTGTGACAGATTTAGCTCATCATAGAAAAGTAATTCCTTTGCCTTTTCGATCCGCTGTCTGATAATATATTGCTCGAGCGTCACCCCTTCCACACTTGAAAACAAATTGCTCAGATAGCTATACTCATAGTTCAACTCTTCCGATAATACTGTTGACCAGTTAAATTTTAAATCAACCTTGTCGGAATGGTGTATCATTTGAATCACCTTATTCTTCATTGATTCTATCAACCGTGCCTTTCTATCGTCGATGCGCTCAAATGATCCTTCGTAAGATTATCTTGTTTGACAGTTACCTGACCCAATGCAATTTTCTCGATGTCCACGCCCTGCTTCTTTAACAATTCCTCCACTGCAGCAACGCAGCGATTACAAACCATATTTTTGATGTGTAGTGTTATCATATTAAATGCTAAGTTGGATCAAATTACCAATTCGGCAGCAAGCGACAAATAGAATAACCCGTTGTTATTAACAAAAGTTTGTTTCCAGTGATCATAATTCAAGGGTTAACTGATCAAGAGTTTGATTGCTCGTTTCCATCCTGAAATTTGAAATAGAGATGCCAAGCAGCCGGATCCGTTTCTCTTCTAGGTCCGTTCCATCGAGCAATTTTTTAGCGGTTGTATAAATGGTTTCAAAATCGTCGACTAGGTGAGCTAAAGAAAGACTGCGTGTGATGATCTTGAAGTCATGATACTTTACTTTCAATGTAATGGTCCGGCCTTTCAAACTATGTCTGCATAGTCGGTCGTGGACAATGCCGGAAATCTTGCGCAACTCCTCGTGCATATCTTCCGGACGCTTCAGGTCATACGGGAATGTATCTTCTGCCCCAACGGACTTTGACTCACGGTGAGGCTGTACGGCGCGCTCATCAATTCCTCTGACAATTTTGAAATAAAACTTGCCCGCTTTCCCGAAATGTCTTGTCAGGTCTGACTCACTTAACTTTTTAAGATCTGCACCGATGTGCAAACCCATTCGCTTCATTTTTTCAGCAGTAACTTTACCTACACCAAAAAATTTTTCAACCGGCAACGACTCCATAAATCTCTCAATTTTAGAGGGGCCGATAAAAGTCATCCCATCTGGCTTGTTGATATCTGATGCAATCTTCGCGACAAATTTGTTTATGGAAACACCAGCTGAAGCTGTAAGGTGCAACTCATCTTTGATCGCTTTCTTGATCTGGACAGCAATGTCAATTGCCGATCCGATGTTTTGTTTGTCTGTTGTTACGTCCAGGAAAGCTTCGTCAAGAGAAAGTGGTTCTATGAGATCGGTGTACCGGAAGAATATGGTGCGAATATGTTGCGAAACCTGTTTGTAGACATCAAAACGGGGGCGTACAAAAATAACTTCAGGACAAAGTTGTACAGCTCTCTTAGAGGACATTGCAGAGCGAATACCGAATTTTCGAGCTTCATAGCTTGCCGTAGCGACAACGCCGCCGCGCCCCTGGGGAGACCCACCCACAGCGATAGGCTTGTTGCGATATTCAGGATTATCGCGTTGCTCGATTGATGCATAAAAAGCATCCATATCGATGTGAATGATCTTACGTCGAATCGCTGAACTATCCATTATTGCAGGTGTACACAAATATAAGCCGGGGATAAATTAAATGCTTAAGAGAAAATTTTCGATAAAGTGACAGGCGGCAATTATGACTTGAAACAACGTTGATAAATTCGAGGTTAATCGAACACAACAAACCAATACTATGAAACAGGTTATTTTACCCCTTTTGACCTTTCTGATGATCTCGTCAGCCACAGCACAGCGGCCGAATCCTGACAAAATAGAAACCAAAGCCGGACCCCTCATGATTCAGCCAGTGTTTCATGGAAGTCTTGTTCTCACCTGGAACAATAAAACTATTTATGTTGATCCCTACAATGGAGCAAAAGGTTATGCGGGCGTAGCTGCACCTGATCTAATTCTGATTACAGATATTCACGGAGACCACATGAATATCGAAACATTAAACGCAATTGAAACATCGAAAGCAAAGCTCATTGTTCCTCAGGCTGTAGCCGATCAGTTACCCGAGAATCTAAAGTCCAAGGCAGTAATAGTGAGCAATGGCAACAAGATCACAGAAAGTGGCGTGTCCATTTCGGCGGTTCCAATGTACAATCTTCCGGAATCGGCTGACTCCCGGCATACCAAAGGCCGTGGCAATGGTTATGTTTTAAATCTTGGCAGCAAAATGGTATCCATCTCTGGCGACACGGAAGATATCCCGGACATGCGGGCTTTAAAAAATATTGATGTTGCATTTGTATGCATGAACCTTCCCTATACCATGGATATCGATCAGGCAGCAAGTGCTGTGTTGGAATTCAAACCAAAGATTGTCTATCCGTATCACTACCGCGGCCAGGGAGGGCTCAATGATGTCGAAGGATTTAAGAAATTGGTGGATGCCGGAAAAGCTTCCATCGATGTCAGGCTGCGGAATTGGTATGCGGAATAAGGTGTAGTGACACAACTGAGACGAAGGTTGCCCTATTGATTTTTGGTTGTGAAACTAATGCTCGCTGTAGCTCTATCGTGAATAATATTTCATAAACGAGTCAGGTACTCCGCGACATCAGCGAGTTCCTGGTCACTCATATCCAACGACGACGCATCGGGCATGAGACTTTTTTCAGCCTTTTGTCTCGATGTAATATCCGACCTGGCAATGGTGGTGATCTTTCCTGCAACATCCTTTATTAATACAGCTTTGTCGCTGTCACCTACTAAAAATCCAAAATGTGACTGGCCATCACTAGTGCTGATGGTCCATGCCTCATATCCAAAAACTATCCCCGCGGATGGATTTACTATTGCATCGATCAATGTTTCCTTATCAAATTTTTTTCCGATCAACGAAAGTTCGGGACCTATATCACGACCAGATCCACCGACCCTGTGACAAGAACTACACTTACGATCAAAAATTTGCTTTCCATCTGCAGGGTCAGCCTTCAGCTGAGCTATAGACGGGATCGCATAGGTGTGTCCGTTATCAGAACGAAAATACTGCGAAGCCTGAACCCTCACCCCCTGATCCGCACTGGTCAACATAATCTTTCCAACTTCGCCGTAAAGATCAGCCGGAAATTTTTGCTCAGCCACCAGGGCAAGTAACATCTTGGCTCCGACAATATCGCGGGCCATCTCACGCGCGCCCCGTCTTTTTTCATCCCATGGCATTTTTTCATCCATGATATTGCTTGCCCTTACCTTCATTGCGGCAACTTTCCTGGCTGCCTCCGGATCTATTCCCGTTTTCGTCCAGTCGGCTAGTTGAGACCAGTCATTTCCTTGCCGGAACCCGACCCAGTAGGTAGCCTGTTCGGAAACGTCGGGTAGCGAACTCTGCACCAGATTCAACATTGCCAACACTGCCTTGCGATCGTTGATAAAAGCAAGCGCTGTAATCGCGCGACGGCGTTGATCAATGGACAATTTATCTGATTGAGCGCGCTGATATAATGCCTGCACGTACCTGACCGGATGCAACCGCCACACAATTGCCTCCATTTTTTCGTTCCAAAGTTCAGGGGCCGCGTTGTCTGGATTTAGAATTCTCTCAGCATCTATCATAAGGTCAACTTCATGCCCGGAAACGGCAGTACCAAACGCTTCAATAAACCACCGATCCTTCGGATCCAATTTATTTAACAACGAAAGCAGTATGGGTTTCTTAATTGCGTATGGTTGATCTGTAAGACTGATCAAAATTTCACGCCTGACAAACGGAGATGGATCATCCACCAGGCTCCCTGCATATGGAATTATATTTTCCGAAAATTGTCTTAACGACCGGTATGCAACGGTACGGATATCCTCATCTGGATGCTCCAACATTTTCTCAACTTCCGCCACGCCGCTATTTCCCAACTGCGCCATCACCCAAATTGCACGCGCCTGGTGGTAAGGATTAGATGACTGTAGTACCTTCTTAAGCGCCGGCATAATTTCCGCTCCCCTTTCTACTAATTTTTGGCTCGCCTCGAATCGAACATTTATCGCCGGACTGAGAAGCGCTTCCATTAGTCCTTCCAAACTCGACATGTCTACTGCAGGGCGCCTTAGTTTCTTAGCCTTAGGCTCGATGCGATAAATCCTTCCATACCCGATTGAGTCTTCCATTTGATGACCTCCTACAACAGGGTCAAACCAATCGGCAACATATATCGCGCCGTCTGTCCCTACAGCCACATCGCTCGGCCGAAACCATTTATCTGCATCACGGTTTTCGAGGGAGTCGTTCCAGACATAATCCTCGTTATCCTCTTTCAGAGAAGTAATGAAGTTGATCCTTTTGCCAAGATCGTATCCCGATTGGGATTGTCTTGGATGATATGCAAACACTACGTTACGTCCGGCATCAGCGCTCAACAACATGCCACGATAGCTTTCGCCGAAAGCATCGCCTTCATACACAACGATGCCGGTAGGTGCACCGGCACCGCTTCTATCTCCTGCAGGAATAACCCCTGGATCATCCTGATGCCAGTGCGCGGTGAATACGTCCTGGCCCGGTCGCTGATCTGCCTGCCAGTAGCGCGTCCCGTCAGAACTAAAATATCCCGCGTTGCCACCTTCCATCAACCAGGTGGTCCTGCACGTCACTACCTGGTCATCGTTATCGTTCTGCCATAAATCACCACGCGAATCAACGGCCACCTCATACGCATTCCGAAAATTATGTCCCATTACTTTTAAACCTGCGCCATCAGGATTGATCCTTAAAGCTAGT
>CAMLER010000094.1 GCA_946478915.1 uncultured Chryseolinea sp. | reverse complement strand
TGACTGCCGTTACTAAACAAAGCGTGCACCACGACCCTACCAATATCGGTTGAAATATCACCAGCAATACACTAACGAGCCCTAGAGGTCCCGTCGCAATTCCAAATAAGACAACGATCCATGGCTTAGTACGCCACCGGCTTGTCGACCCTATGACTCCGGTCACAGCATCTAACAGGTAACTGAATGCGCCCAACAGGGCATCAGGTACCGGTAGCGCCCTTGATACTTCAGAATTAAGAACTTTGGAACTCCCGTCACCGAAAAACGGCTCCCACACCGCGATAACAACGTCAACCTGATAAAGACCGAGATACATCGCTATGATAAAGCCAACCATGGCAATGAAAATCAAAGGCCAACGTTGTGACCAAGCCGAAGGATTATAGTCCCATGCCGGAGGTTTGTATAGTGCTACTGGTTGCATATCAAGTCAGTTGTTTGCTTTCTTCGCGAAAACCTGTTATCGCATTTGTTATAAGAAGAGTGAACTTTTTCTAAACCATCGGTATCCATATGGACCAACGATCATCTGCTTTTTCTTATCAGGAAAACTATCATATTCCCCGTCGGCGAAGTACTCAATAAGATGTTCTGTTTGTTCTTTGTCCAACTCTAAAACGACGGCAACCTCCTGATCACTGAAGTTATGAACAGCGAATGCATAACCATTTTTCCATTTGCAGCCATGGGCCAACACGGCCGAATTATTTGTTTTGATCACCTCCTTAGTTCCCCATCCGAATTCAACACATTCCTTCCGAGCCACAATAATTCTTTCAAACCAGTTCAACAACGATTGAGGATTGCGCATTTGATCGTGAACATTCGCCTTCTCGTAACCAAACTCACCGTCGGCAATGACGGGTAATGGAAGCTTCTTGCCTTTAAATGCTGAGAACCCGCCGTGCGCTTCGCGAGACCATTGCATTGTAGTGCGAACACTATTTCTCTCCGGCAGAGAAAGATCTTCACCCATTCCGATCTCATCTCCATATCGCAGTACGGGTGTACCAGGGAGTGAAAACAGTAAACTGTAAACCAATTCCAGCATTCTTCGGTTATTATTAAGCATGGGCGCAAGCCTCCTGCGTATACCCCTACCGTAAATTCTCATATCTTCCTCAGGAGCAAAAGCAGCATAAACTTCCTCCCTTTCGTCATCTGTAAGCCGCTCCAGGTCAAGTTCGTCGTGATTTCGAATGAAGGTTCCCATTTGCTCCTTTAAAGAAGTTTGGGGAAGTTTTTTTAACGCCCGTTCAATAGGTTCGGCATCCTTTCTTGCTAACGCCAGGAAAATATGGTTGTTCATATAAAAATTGAACAGCATCTGAACCTGATCACCGTTACCAAAAAACTCTTCGTATTTCTCAGGTTCAGTATCTACTTCTGCCAGCAGAATAGCATCCTTACGCAGATCTTCAATGAAACTTCTGGTATCTTTAAGAAAGTCGTATGGATCGCCGCTAAATTTTTCGTTGCCCTTATTCCTAATCATATGCGGCACGGCATCCATGCGGAACCCTGATATTCCTAACTTAAGCCAAAAGTGGAGTATATACCTGATCTCGTTCTGCACATCGGGATTATTGATATTCAGGTCTGCCTGATGTCCGTAGAATGTATGATAATAATATTGGCCGGCGATTTTATCGTACTCCCAGTTCCCATTTTGATGATGACCGAAGATGACATCTTCGTCTGAATTCTCCGGCTTTTCATCGAGCCAGATGTAATACTTCCGATATATTGAATCTTTGTTCTTTCGAGCCTCCTGAAACCAGGGATGATCTATTGATGTGTGATTCAGTACAAGATCGATAATAACGCGAATTCCGCGTTCTTCCGCTGCATCCAACAATTCGACAAAATGACCCAGGGTGCCGTATCTTGGATCCACGTTGAGATAGTCCGCAATATCATAGCCGTGGTCGCGGTTTGGCGAAGGAAAAAAAGGGAGGAGCCAAATACAAGTGACCCCCAGGCCCGCAAGGTAATCGAGTGAGCGTGTCATCCCAATGAAGTCCCCAATCCCGTCACCATTAGAATCGAAAAAACTCTCTACATGAGTCGAATAAATGAGCGCGTTCTTATACCAGTATTTTCCAATCACGTGCGTATAGGGTTGGTCTATAAGGCCATTGGACTATAATTTCATGCCTTTCATTAATCGGGCGCCTCGAAAGTCATTACCATGAAAAACAAGTTTTTCGATCAGCTTTCACTTGCTTACTGTAGAAATAAATCAATACCAATGGGGAATTAATACATAGAACAATATTGAATCCGTTCTCTTTGTGACTGTACTTGATTGCGTGTGAGGATAACGTAGCCTCAGTACCAGTGGTCGCTCCTGGATGGCTGTCTGACTTTTCGAGTTCTCTTTACACAACCGTCGGGCTAATCAAATTAAGTGGCATGACTTTTTTATCGGAATGAATCATCATTCCAAATATTATGGCAGACACACAAAAACCCCACATAATACCCAACCAGCAAACTGGGAGGGCTATCGATGCTGTAAGCAACGTCGAACTATCAAAGGAAGAAGAAGCGAAGACGTTCTTTCGCCAGGTAAAAGAAAGACTTCGCGATGTAAACCATTGGAAGGAAATTGCCGGGACGCTATCAGCAACATTTCAATTAGTTGATCCCAATGGCAAAGAAGTAAGCCGAATGGCCGAAAAAGGAGACTACTTTAAAATTGACATTCCCGGGCCGGGTACAAAGACCGGAGAAGGTTTTGATTGGGTTCAAATCGAAGAAGTAGAAGATACATCCCTCCCCGATGGAGAGAGATTTGGTTTCCGCGTTCGCCCAACCGATAACCCACAAAATCAGAAAAACGATGTAGCTCATTTTTATTCGGATGATTCGACAAGCTCTTTTATTATCGAACGACGTAATAATGTGATAACGGCTTCGGTACACGATCGCAATACCAAACCGAACACCGATACGGACAAACCCATAGACAAAATAAGAGACGCGATTGTAGGCGCAGCGGGTGTGGCAACGTTTTCAAAAATTCAATGGAAGAATCTTACTGACGGATTGGTGAATCATGAGGCATAACTGATTTCTAACAATATTAGTTACCTATTGAATTTAACTCGTTAGTTCATATCACTGGAATTATAATCCATTCCCTGCAACCTCTGCTATTTGTGAAACAATAGCGAAATGGATTTCATGAAACTTCCATACGTCATGGCCAAAAGTCAGTCAGGATTGTTATACACTATGCGCAATCAAAAACTTATCAGAACCGCCGCCCTTCTAATTGTCGTTGTCCTGTCAGCTATTATTTTAAAGTACGGGGCTCCATTTTTAATCCCCCTGGCGTTTGCCGGACTGCTATCAATGCTCCTGGTTCCAATATGCGAATGGCTGGAACAGAAGGGAGTTAACAAGGCATTGTCTACAATTTTATCAATGCTGCTATTAGTCGCGTTTCTCGCTGCAGTGGTTGGATTCGTCGGCTGGCAGGTTTCTGATCTTGCAAAAGATACCTCCCAACTGGAACAGCAGATCACGAAAAAATACACAGAAGTACGCGAATATC
Source organism: uncultured Chryseolinea sp. (assembly GCA_946478915.1). Next base: position 7,976 of record CAMLER010000094.1, on the reverse strand, counting down.
TCAGTAACGAATTGGGAATTTCGGAGGAGAAGCAGAAAGAATTCATACAAAAACAGCAAGATTCATCTGGAAACAAAATGCAAGCGGTGACCGCCATTCTTGGCGGCTTGGGGAGTTTTGTGACTAACCTGCTATTGGTATTTGTATATATCTTTTTGTTACTCTATTTCCGCGGACATATCAAGAAGTTTGTAATTCGTATTGTCCCTGACAAGGAGGAACGAAAAGCGATTCATGTGGTAGATAATATGCAGCAAGTGACTCAGAAATATTTGACAGGTTTGTCTTTCATGATAGTCGGATTGTGGATCATGTATGGCATAGGCTTCACAATAGTGGGTGTGAAAAATGCAATCTTTTTTGCCGTATTGTGTGGCCTCCTGGAAATTGTGCCATTCGTTGGAAATCTCGTTGGCAATTTGCTTACGATTGTGATGTCATTAAGCCAGGGCGGCGATATCAACATGGTAATAGGGATACTTATAACATATGGTGTGATTCAGTTTATACAGAGTTATATTTTGGAACCGCTGGTAGTGGGTGCTGAAGTTAATATTAACCCGTTGTTTACGATTGTTGGCCTGGTGGCCGGGGAATTAATCTGGGGAATTCCCGGGATGATACTTGCGATACCGTTAATGGGAATAGCCAAAATTGTATGTGATCACGTCGACGCGCTTAAACCTTTTGGTGAATTGATCGGTGAAGAAAAGAAAGAGCCAGGGAAATTCAGGAAAAAGATGACTGCCATTACATCAAAGATTAAAGCGGTTTTTAAGAAATAATTAACTGAAAGCAGACGGCTGCCACTAACAATTAGAAATATGATGAGATACCGATCTGAAATCCAGCAGTTTTTGAAGGCTCATTATTGAAGATGTCCGTTTGCCAATTGTATCGATAATTAAGGCGCAGCACAGTTTGTACAGTGGGCCGCCAACTCACGCCCGGAACGATAGCCAATACGTGGTCACCGATATTTGTTCCGGTTTCTCTGAATTCTTCACAGTTCCAATCGACGTACTCAAATCTGAACGCGGCATTGATAATGGATTTTTCAAATCCCAGTACACTTCTTTTTATCACGGGTTGCACTACATCGATGAATCCCCCCAATTGCCTGTTGCCAAACTGCTGGCTATAAGTCTCGGGAACATCCACATTAACAAAGGCCCACTCGGTATTTATCCAAGTGTTAATCCGTGGGATTGTTGTGTTGAAGTCAATGGCGATGACGTGTACCCTTCTTTTTTTATCAAATACTAATCCGTCTTCCTGGAATTTATTATAAACGCCACCCATATAAGAGATGCCGAGTTCACCAATTTTTCTGTGCCGAATTGCAGTTTTTGCCGTGATCAACGGTATTCCATTAAAACTCTCTTCAAATCTATTTTCGTTTGTCTTCGAGGCAGGAAGGAATGTCTTATTCTCCTGGTTGGAAATTATTTGGTCATCAAATCCATTGGTGAGGTAAGCTTCATAAGCATAGACCCAGTTACCCTTGTATAACTTTCCAAATAATCCAAATCCGACGTTGCTCCACGTGGCAGGCAAAAGTTGCGTCGCCGAGAAAGGTCTGTCTACAAATTCCCATTTGGGTCCATCATGATTCTGATTAAATGCTCCAATTGGATTCATGATGATACCACCTCGCAGGTTCAGTAGCGGATGGAATTCCATGTCGATGGAAGCGAACTCGATATTGATCTCTTTTGTGCCATCTTCAAATTCGATCTCAGATAAAAATTTGATTCGTTTGTATATTGTTGAAGCGACGAATAACGTAAGTCTCCTCATTTGGAATTGATGTCCCTCGGTGATTCCATCCGTACCAAGGTGTTGCCAATTGGCTTCCACATATCCTCCAAGCGCTACCGGTAGCTTGCCCACGCTGAGAAAGGGACGATTGTAAACCGCATCCATATTGAGTTGTAGCCGGCCTGTGTCTGGCGTAGTGCGCCTGAGCAGTGTAGTATCAATTTGCGAAAAGCAGCAATACGTTTGCAGCAGTAGTCCAACCGATAAGATGATAAGCCGTTTCATGCACTGAGATCAATGAAAATTCGGTTCTCGAGAGAGGTGACTTTGAATATCCGAAGATTTTCTTCTGCAGGTCCCTGTGCGACAATGCCTCGATTGTTAAATTCACTTCCGTGCGCTGAACAATGAAGATGATCTCCAGATGCCTGCAGTTCATTTCCCTGGTGTGTACATTTCATCAGCATTGCTGAATATTCCTTATCGGAGAAACGATATACATAAATAGGGAATTCCATTGAATCATTTCTGACGATTACATACTGGCGATGCATCGGTTTATCTTTTTTCAGGTAATTGAAATCACTTTTTGCAATAGATATACCGTTGGATTCCATCTCGCCCGTGGTGTAGAAGGTTGACTGACATCCGGACAGCAATGGTAGTATGGACGAGCCAGCCAGGCAGGAAACACAAGCTTTAGTAAATTCTCTCCTTTGCATAGTGATTAAAGGTTTTCGAGAAATTTGATAAGTTTTTCTTTGTTGTCATCTGTGAGCGACTCAAAATTCTCCTTGCTCATTTCAGCCTCTCCTCCATGCATAAGAATTGCTTCCTCGATACTGCGTGCTCTGCCATCGTGCAAAAGGAAATAACCCCCACCTTGGGAAAATTTTGACAGGCCGAGTCCCCATAGCGCAGGTGTCCGCCATTCGGAGGTCTTCGCGGTTCCTTCTGTATAACCGTCATCCAGCGCGGGTCCCATGTCATGCAGTAAGAGATCGGTATACGGATAAAAGGTTTTGTTTGAAATTGCAGCTATTGAAGAGGTCCCCGTTGTCATCTCCGGCCGGTGGCAAGAAGCGCAACCGATATTTACAAATATTTCTTTGCCCGCGATAACGTTGGCGTCTGTGCTATTTCTTGGAATAGGAGCCTTTAAAGTCTTCAGGTAAAAAACGACATCCTGGATAACATTGTCAGAGATCTCTGGATCGGCCTCCAGACCCGTATGCGTGTCGAAGGGTTCAAAAGTTGAGGTAATACCAATGTCCTGATTGTAAGCCTGTGCAGTTTGTTGAAGCAGGTCGTAGGCTGCCGCTTTTTTCCCGAACCGACCGATGAACCGGCCATTCTGTTCCATGGCACCTGGTCGTGTCAAAAGGTAGTCCTGCAATTGTATCCAATTTGGTGTGCCGCTAATGCCGTCGCCATCGGCATCTTCTGGGTCTGCCCACAAGAGTATTTCCTCATCGCTCACCGCATCGATAAAACCAAGACCGGTATTGGCGGGAGGGGTCAGTTTAGAAAATCCAACGCCTGCGGGAATTTGTTCCGGTCGATATCCAGGTATAGCGCGGTTTTGTAACTGCGGTCCGCCTAAGTGATTATATTGATTGCCTGTATCGTCAAACTGACCAAAGCGCGTAAGGGTAGTAAAAGGATGTCCTTTTCCATCGCCGGGATGACAACTTCCGCATGAGTTTGCCACGAACAACGGTCCCAGACCGTTGTCAGGAATAAAAACATCATCGTTAAAAGCGACATCGCCATTTACAAACCGGACATTTTCTGATTCTGACAAGCCTTCCACTGGTCCGTCGAGAAGGGAATCATCAGGAGGACCAGCCGGCTCAAAGTTTTCACATCCACAGAACACAATTAATGCGCTGAACATGGTTAGTGAGTGAAGTAAGGTCTTCATATGTCAAATATACGGTAGTTAAAATTAAAATGTTAGATCTATCTAACATTTTTGTAAATAATTTCATTTGTACCTCATTTTTTGACAAATTGCAGGATGGGGTCCTTGACAGAAGAGAATTACATTAAAACGATTTACAGCCTTTCGCTGGACCCGGGTGAGGTAACGGTATCGGAGTTAGCGAGGAAGCTGAGCGTGAAACTTCCTACCGTTACAAGTATGATCAAGAAGCTTTCGACAAAAAAGCTGGTATCATATGCGCCTTACCAGGGGATAAAGATGACAGAAAAAGGCAGGAAGGAAGCGTTGTCGATCATTCGGAAGCACCGACTGGCGGAGCTGTTTCTAGTGAAGATATTGAAACTCGGGTGGGAAGAAGTGCATGAAATCGCCGAGCAGCTGGAGCACGTTAATTCTGAGCGTTTTTATAATCGAATAGATGAGTTGTTAGGGTATCCTAAGGCAGATCCCCATGGTGAGCCCATACCGGATGTGAACGGTAGGGTGGTATCTCAGAAGAGTATTCCGTTACATCAGGCGGTAATAGGAGCGGCAGTTAAAATAAGCGCGGTGACGAACGATGAAAAATTATTTCTGGATCACCTTAATTCTAAGGGTTTGCAGATTGGTGATACCATTACGATAAAAAAGAAGGAAGAATTTGATGGGTCAGTTTTGATTTTAAATAAGGCGAAAAAAGAAACTATGCTGAGCAATCAGGTTGTCGAGAAGATTTGGGTGGAAGTTTGAGAGAGTGGTGTTTATTTCTGAACGTATGGTTCATTAGAAATTCGAACGAAAAAATTCATGACAAAATACAACACATGGCTCCTATGGGAGCCGGTGACGCACGCATGTTAATGGTGCTGCAAACTGGGCGGGGTATCACGTTGTTTCATTTCTACCGGTATATCGTCCCAAGTGGGACTGTATGTACCACAAATTTTCTATCGCTGTGTTATCCCTCCTGTGAGAATATTTCTGTAATCACGTTATTTAAAGGAATCTATTTTTTCACTGGCATATCGGCATTCAGGTTAATCTGTAACGCACAGCCACGCCGTTGAATCCCGGTATGGGTGGTTAATCTGGAAGAGAAGACAACCATCTATTTCTCTGACACCAGCCAGCTGAATCACATTAAGGACATATCCGTGGAAAGCAACGACGATGTTAGGTAGAGTCCCGTTAGGGACGATATATCGGTAGAAATGAAAGATGAGGTGGGCTGAGTCCCGTCAGGGACGACATATAGAAAAAAATAATGAGATTCCTCCGAAATCCCATCGGGATGACATATAAATTTCCATTAACCTTCTGGCTCTTTTAAAATATGCCGTGCCTGACGGCACTTGTTCGAATCGCTTTCGGTTTTTCTACCGATATACTGTTTGTAGCACGATCCATGGATTCGGAAGCGGGCTCCGTTAGGAGTCTCGTCTTTGCATCACCAGGCTCTGCCAAACAATATGTACGCAACGACAAGTGTAACAACGATGTTAAATCCCTGAGCAATCACAAAAGCATACAACGGCCTTCTATTATTGGAATTAAAAAGATCCGAAAACCGCGTTTCCAGACCAATGCTTGTGAAGGCCAGAACAAACCATAGTGTCTGAATACTTTTCAGACTTCCTTTAACATTGCTGACCACCTCGGGATTTATCAAAAATGAAAAAATCAGAGACGCACCTGCAAATCCTAAAACGAATTTTGGAAAGCGTTCCCAAATCATACCCAGTGTAGGCTTTTCAACGCTATCCTTGTTAGAGCCTTTCCCGGTATACGTCCAGTAAACGCTGATCGCAAATGCCGCCAAGCCCAACAAAACGTTCTGCGAGAACTTTACAATCGTGCTTATCTGCAACGCAACATCTCCAACTAACGTTCCGGAGGCCACTACCGCACCCGTTGTATCAATACTTCCGCCAAGCCACGCGCCCGTTACCTCCTGTGAAAAGTCAAAATACTTCGCTATGTAGGGCATCACGATCATCATGGGAATCGCCGTAATCAACACGAGCGAAATCACATAGGATAGCTTCTTCGTATCTCCTTTGATAGCACCCGCCGTAGCAATTGCCGCAGATACGCCACAAATTGAAACGGCACTTGAAATCATCATCGACAATTCTTCGTCGATCTTCAATCTCCTGCAAATCCAGTATGCAAAATACCACACGCTCAGGACGACAACCAACGCCTGCATCAGACCCAATGAGCCTGCCCGCAAGATATCCGAAAATATTATGCCCGTACCCAGCAGAACCAACCCAATCTTCACATACAGCTCCGTTGCGAGCGAAGCTCTGAACCATTCAGGTAGCTTAAAAACATTGCTCACCAACAAGCCTAACCCCAGACTAAATATCACTGCCTCAAGGTTAAGATCTCTGATGGTGCTATTTCCAGCGAGGATAAGCGCAATCACTGTCAATAAGTAAACACTGGGAAAAACGATTCCGATACTCCTTAGTGATTTATTTGTCAGGAGGGCACCAGCAATGGAAAAGATAAACACCAATAGAAACTGCGCCCCGATACTCACCAAATTCGCCGGCGCCAGAACTTTACCTATCAACTCGGATCCATTGCTCCACGAAAACGAAGGCACGGGCACAACCAATCCAAGTAGTGCTAAAATAATTATCAAAAAACCAAGGACCACGACTGCCCAATCTTCGTGCAATTCAAACTTCTTTTTTTCCACGGTGAAACAATTGTAACTCTATAATTAACTAAAACTTAAACTAATTTGGTAATAGGATATGATGAATGGCCTCGATTTAGTAAAACTGCATCTATCCGGAAAATATCTTTCAGCGCGCGTTTTGCCGCATTATAGCCACACATTCCATGAACGCCACCACCGGGAGGTGTTGATGCCGAGCAAATATACATACCTTTTTTGGAGGTTCGATATGGCGAAGACCGAAGTGCAGGCCGCGTGAACAGCTGAAAAATATCGATAGCCCCCCCGTTGATGTCTCCGCCGATATAGTTTGAATTGTAATCTTCAAGCTGTTGCGAATTAAAAACGTGCCGGGACAAAATCCTCTCACGAAACCCAGGAGCGAAACGCTCAATTTGATTTTCAATGATAGTAGACATATCCTTTGATGAACCATTTGGAACGTGGCAGTATGCCCACGCCGTATGTTTCCCCGCCGGAGCGCGTGAGGAATCGAACAAGCTCTGCTGAGCCAACAAAACAAAAGGCTTTTCCGCATGCTGACCACACCACGTCATTTCTTCAGTTCGTGCAATTTCCTCAAATGAGTTCCCTATATGAACCGTACCAGCCCGTCTACATTCTTCCGCGGTAAAAGGTATCGGGTCGTCCAAAGCCCAATCCATTTTAAACACACCCATTCCATATCTATACCGGTTTAACTGCCATCTATAAATGGATGAAAATTTATGGCCGGCAATTTTTAATAATTGTCTCGGGGTGATGTCAAATAATATCGCCTTGGACGCCGGCAGTTGATCGAGCGAAGTCACATAAAAATCTGTAGCAATCTTCCCTCCTATTGATGTGAAATAAGAACCAAGCGCATTGGCGATTTGTTGTGATCCCCCAACGGGTATCGGCCATCCGCCGAGGTGACCGGTAGTAGACAGAACCAGTCCGATTGCTGCGGTCGACAAGTTAGTCAAAGGTAACATCGAATGAGCTGCCATCCCCGCCCAAAGTCCCTTTGCCTTAACTGTCTTGAACCTTTTGGCAAGCGCTTGAGCTGATAGAATTGCGTCCAACCCAAACCGCGCATAGGCAACAGGTTGACCGGGAATACCCAACGGACCAAGGACATCTTCAACAATTAAAGGCCAGGACGAGACCAGTGGGCCAATCAAGCTCTTATAAACTTCCGCATCGCGTCCCAGTTGGTCAGCTGTTTCCTCCAAAGACCTTAGCAAAACCCCAGCCTCACCGTTGTCAAAAGGGTGTGCGGCACAAATGTCAGGATGAACAAATTCAAGACCGTGATCCGTCAGCGGTAGCGAATTAAAAAATGGAGAGCCCACAGCCATCGGGTGAATAGCGGAGCAGATGTCATGAGTAAATCCGGGTAATGTCAACTCAGCCGACCGCAAACCGCCACCGATTGTCTCCTTTCCTTCTGCAATGAGTACTGAAAGCCCATGCTGTTGCAAAGTTATCCCGGCCGCTAATCCATTGGGTCCAGACCGCACAACCACCGCATCATATTCCATTATGCATCCCTTTTAAACAAATCACTTAAAGCCAGCTCAATATGCGAAAATTGAAATTCAAAGCCGGCACAGA
>CAMLER010000093.1 GCA_946478915.1 uncultured Chryseolinea sp. | reverse complement strand
ATCCAAAGGAAGCCACGCAGAAAGCTATGAAAGAAGTTGGTGGACCGGTAATTGCCATTGCATTAATTCTCGCCGCGGTTTTTGTACCCGTTGCATTTGCCGGAGGAATTACCGGAAGACTATATCAGCAGTTTGCGATCACCATTGCAATTTCCGTACTGCTCTCAGCATTCAATGCTCTAACACTTAGTCCTGCCCTGAGCGCCATTTTGTTGAAGCCTAAAAAGAAATCAACGGGATGGCTACAGCGATTTTTCGATGCTTTCAATCGGATGTTTGATAAGTTCACGTTAGGGTATACCGGCGTAGCTGCTATTGTTGCTCGGAAATCTATTCGATCGATAATAATAATGGCCATTATTCTCGGCGTAACAGGAATTTTAGGCAAATCCATTCCGGCAGGTTTCGTACCCGAGGAAGATGAGGGATATTATTTGGTAAATATTCAACTTCCGGATGCGGCATCTACCGAACGCACAGATGAAGTTGCGAGCAAGATCGAGCAAATCATTAACAACACTGAGGGCGTTGCTTATTCCACCATGGTAGTTGGTTATAGTATGCTTACGCAATCTTATTCTACAAACAATGCTTTCGTCTTTGTCTCCCTAAAACCCTGGGACGAAAGAGAGAAGACTGCAAAACAGTTAATTCAACAGACTAATTTAGCCTTTCGCAACACCATTTCGGAAGCGACGGCAATCGCTTTCGGCCCTCCGCCGATCGAAGGCCTTGGAACTTCTGCTGGTTTCACGTTGCAACTTCTTGACCGCTCGGGAAACACTCCCCAGTTCCTCGATGAACAAGCGCGCAATTTTATTGCACAGGCCAGGCAGAGACAAGAGATCGGAAATGTATTTACACTGTACCGATCAAATGTACCGCAGAAACGGATAATAATCGATTTCGACAAAGCTGAGAAACTTGATATAGACATGGGCGAAATAACCAGTACGATATCAACCAATCTCGGCAGTAGCTATGTGAATGACTTCAACCGATTTGGCCGACAGTATAAGGTATTTGTACAGGCGGAGGCGGAAGACCGTCTTAGCACGGATGATATTTCAAGGTATTACGTTCGCAGCAAGTCTGGAGAAATTATTCCGTTGAACACCCTGATTCAAGTGTCGGATATTGCTGGCCCTTCATACACCAATCGTTTCAATATGTTTCGTGCTGCGGAAATTTCAGGTGCACCGGCCGAGGGATATAGCTCTGCGGATGCATTAAATGCGCTTGAGGAGATCGCTGCTGCGTTGCCAAAAGAGCTGGGTATTGCATGGAGTAATATGTCATATCAGGAAAAGGCTGCAGAAGGAACAGGGGGTGTAGTGTTTTTGGCAGCCTTGGTTTTTGTATTTCTTATTCTCGCTGCACAATACGAAAGTTGGAAGCTTCCTTTCAGTGTTTTGCTAGGAGTACCCGCGGCAATTATGGGTGCGTTCTTCGGCTTGTGGCTTGGAGGGTTGTGGAGTACAAGTTATGTGAATAACGTTTTTGCACAAATCGGACTAGTAATGTTGATTGGACTCACTGCAAAAAACGCTATTCTCATTGTTGAATTTGCAAAGATGCTGAATGAACAGGGTAGGTCCTTGTACGAGGCCGCGTTAGAGGCTGCTAAGCTTCGACTTCGGCCTATACTTATGACTTCCTTTGCTTTCATGCTTGGCGTTGTGCCTTTATTGACTGCCGCGGGCGCCGGAGCAGAGGCTCGAAAAGTTATGGGTATGGCAGTTTTTATGGGCACGTTAATTTCCACGGTAGTCGGTGTCATCGTAGTACCAGCTCTGTTTGTTTTTATTGAGAGCATTGGATCGAAAAAGAAGTCGTCTGCCGGCCTGGCCGATCAAACCTTTACCTCAGTATCACCTTCGGAACCCGCCCATTGATATGAAAAAAATATTCTTCGGCGGATTAATACTGATGGTGACCAGTTGCGCTGTTGGTCCAAAATACGCGCGTCCCACAACTAAGATACCGAATGGCTACACGCAGAACCTGGCGCAAGCCGATTCCATAACGAACTTGAAATGGTGGGAGGTATATCAGGATACAATTCTCCAGTCTCTGATAAAAATTGCGATTGAGCAGAATTTGGATTTGAAGATCGCTATTGCGCGGATCGAACAATCAAAAGCAATTCTCGGCTTTAACAAGGCTAATATGCTTCCATTTGTAGATTATACAGTGACTGCCCGTGCTAATGATTTCAATCGTACGGCAACAGATGCAGAGGTCGCATTCCCTTCAAGTTCGTATTCTATTCTAGGCAACGTGTCGTGGGAAATTGATTTATGGGGCAAACTTCGTCATGCAAATCGTGCAGCTTATGCGGATCTGCTGGCAACCGATGAAGATCGGAAATCACTTTACATTAGCATGATAGCGCAGGTCGCTGAATTATATTTTCAATTGCGTGGTCTCGATGAGCGCTTGATTATCACCCGACGGACCAATGAAACACGGCGCGAGTATCTGCGAATTATAGCCCTGCGTTTTGAAAGAGGAGAAGTTGCCGAATTGGATAAGCTACAGGCTGAAAATATTGCAGCATCCTCGGAAGCACAACTATATAGCATTGAGCGAGAGATTATCCGGACAGAAAATGCGCTTAATATTTTGTTGGGACAATCGTATTCGCCAATAGACCGGGGGTTGTTGAATGCTCAGCAACAATTGCCCTTAGAAATCCCGAGCGGACTCCCATCGCAATTATTGCAACGTCGCCCGGACATTCGTTCAGCGGAACAACAACTAATAGCTCAAACAGAAAGAGTGGGGGTTGCAGTTGCTTTGCGTTTTCCGTCATTAAGTCTTACGGGTTTCCTGGGGGTTGCTAGTGCTGATCTTTCCACCCTTTTTACAAGTGATGCAATCCTGGGATCTGTTACAGGGCAGTTGGCGGGGCCGGTATTTCGGTTTGGACAGAACAAACGGCGCGTGGAGGCTCAGCGAGCGATAGCAAGACAAGCAGGCTATGGTTATGAACGAAGCATTTTGGAGGCATTTGCTGAAGTTGAAAATTCACTGGCAGAAATAAGAACCTATAGTAATGAGTTCATAGCACGCCAGGTTCAGGTGACCGCTACTGAAAAGTCGCTATTGCTATCAAGGGCCCTCTATGATAACGGATACACCTCATTCTTGCAAGTTCTGGATGCGGAACGGGAATTATTCGACGCACAACTAGAGAAATCTTTCGCGCTTCAAAACTCTTTGATTTCTACGGTTCGATTGTACAAAGCGTTGGGTGGAGGTTGGTAGAACGTTCGCACGTTTAATAAGCTGATGTTAAAATCAGAAGCAGCGTGGTGTGGTAGGTTGTAATTTTTGAATAGAGAATATAGGACATTTCGCAATTGAGATATTGCGTTTTCATATGAAGGTTAAAAGACTAAAACAACAACAAAAATGAAACAGATATTATTCGTTCTAACTTTAGCGTTAACGCTATCTTGCCAAAAGAGTAATGAATCTAAAGAGATTCCCGAGGCTTCGGATCCAACACCGGCAACATTTACAAACGAGCGTAATGCATTCTTTGCGAATCTTATGGCACCCGCCGAGACAGCTGCACAACTGCAGGCCACCGGTGCAGATTTTAATGCAAGTCTTATGAGCGATCCGAAGGCATATTCAAAACACATGGGAGACTCGATAAAAGCGGCAGCTAATCTGGGCATCTATCTTTCTGATCTAAACTATAGCATTGCGTATAAACAAAATGCAGCATCAAAAGAGTATTTTAAGGCTGCACACGAACTTAGTAAATCAATAGGAGGTGAAACAGCTGCTTTGGAATTTTTATCGAAACGATACAATGACAACCTAAAGCAGAATGACTCAGCCAAAAGTATCGTCACGGAATTGCTGTCAAAATCGACTGCTGATCTTCAAGGTACAAGACGTGAAAAGTTGGCTGGTATTGCAATGGGAGCACATCAAATTGAAAGTCTCCACCTTGCGCTGGGGACCATCGAGACTTATCCAAAAGACATGCTTCCGGATGATGCCCGCGCAGTGATTCTTATTCCAATATTCAAATTGGTATTGAGCCAAAAGGCGAATGTGGAAAATATTTATAATTTCCTTAAGTCGTATGAAAACACGCCTTCAGCTGGGGCAAACTATTCATATTATCTTAATGCATTTGAAGATTTGATTGCTGTATATTCAAAATTGGACGTCGACGAAAAAATCGCCAGCAACAAGGGGATGGAACTGATGAATGATTCCGTAGTCAAAGAGCTGGACGAAAAGGTTGACGTTATTCGAAACAAGATTTTGAGCGCCGAGTAATTTCGCTCTTGTCGACTGATTTTCGGTTGACCTTGTGTCACATCGCAGTAGAACCGTGATTTGATTTTACTGATTAAGCTACCATTCAGTATACAAAGGTTGCTATCCAAGCGATCATGCTTACCTATGTTGATGCGAATGAATGATTTTTCATGAAGAAAAACTTAATTCTAATCTCGATCGCAATGAATCATTTGCAATTAACAAGCTGGCGCAAAGCCTTTCCCTTCTGCTTTGGCGTTTGCCTCATTATTTTATCAAGTTGCGAGAAGAAAGTTAGCACAGTTGAGAAATCTGATGTTGTCGAAAGAGATGCCGGCACTGTGCGCAACAGTATCTTGAGATCACTGCGCTCATCACATGTGACTCGGGAACTCACTTTCAATACAGAAGTTTTTAATAAAGGTCTGTTGAACGATGTTGATCAAACCAACCGGTACCTTCGACACGGCAAGGGGGTCGCAGCCATCAACCTCGGCATTTATTTGTCTGATCTATCATGTCTTGTGTCTCTTGACAAGCGAGAAGAAGCCCGACGTTATTTCGATGCATGCCTCTTGCTTTCCGAATACATCGGAATGAAAAAGCAATTTGAGGAGGCAATCCAATTCGGATTCAATGGCATTATTGCGGGTGATAAAGGGTTGGAAAAATCGTTGGACCATTGGTTTAAAGATGCTCGAAATACTGCGGAGCAAGAAGAGTTCAAGAGGTTTCATGCATCTGCGTTGACGGGATATTATATCGAGGAGCTCCATCATTTGGCTTTCTTTATTAAATCTTATAATACGCGTGATACCGTAAGCTCTATTTTAATCGATGCGCTTGCCGTATTCATAGACCAAAAAGATGAATTGGATAATCTAATAGCGCACTTTGACAATACTCAATTAAAAGCGAAAGGGATCGACCTCTATCAGGATTTGCTCGCTCTTCAGACAAAATATCTGGCATTGGACAGCGAACGGCTTCTTAATGAAAAGGACACCTTTCTTGTTCTCCAGGACAAAGAACTGTTGGAGGTTTTTGAAACTGTAAGTTCGTTCCGAAAGCGAATTATAGATTCATAACCAACTATAGTATGTCAAATCACATGAAGTTTTCTAATAAGATCTTACAGCTTCGAATTTATTGATACATATTTTTCCTTCCTGGATCTTCTCCACTATTCTTTTCGCACCACAGGCTAATTCATGCAGTAGGTGATAATTAAAATTTTCAAAACTGATGCGCGCATAGAATGTATCCCGGATAAAGCTTAGGCAAAGCAGCGAAAGATCTTCGTTAGTATGATTCAGATGTTTCTTCCAAAGTAAAATTAGTGACTGATCGATTTTCTGGTTAACCTTAGAACAGGCCTTCGCAAACAAAGCAATCTTCTTATGCCGGTTTAATTGCATCTGAAACATGAATGGAATCTTGTGCTTGACAATGATATCCAGGTAAGCAGGATCAAGAGTTTCCGCTTCCTGTGCTTCCTTCAGCGCGATGTCAGTCATTGCGTAATGATACTGGATCATCATTTCATAGAAGACCTCTAATGTTCCGAAATAATGATAAAAGCTAGACTTGTTTAGGCCAAGAATTCGGGCAATTCTTTCTATTTGAATGCCATCCGGACCTTCACAGGCAAAAAGCATGTAGCCTGTTTCTAACCATTTTGTTGTAGAATTTTCTTTTGCCATAATGTTTTCAATCAAATAGTTTTTGCAAATAAGAAGTCCCTTTTGTAGCCACTCAGATTTTTCAAATCAGTCTTAACAAACGTGTATTCTTGTTTGGTTATAGTAGCGTCAGTTGTAAACGTGCCTGGAAGAATTGGGTCGTTCCCTCTATATTGAAACGATCCAAGACTCCGTAACCATAAGCTAACTCAAGGCGCACGTCTTTGGAGAGATACCAGTTTACCATCGGCGTTACTCTCCAAAAGTTTCCGCCCTGGATTGGTCCATCGTTCAAATTGAGATGGGATAATCTAAGTACAACTTCCCATGCGCCAGGCCCACCTTTGAATACAGGCCTTGCGACAGGTACAAATCCATAAATTGCACTCACCGTACTATAGGGTCGCGTTTCACCAGTGATGATATACATGGCTACCACCTCTCCTCCAAAAAAAACATTGCTTGATGATTCAGGTGAATTAAATTGATGCACATAATATTCTGATCCGAACATCCATGAACCCTTGCTGAAGTATACCTCAGGACCAAAATGATTTGAACCACTTGAGGAAAAAGTTTGAGTATCTATGAAATAGGGAGCCGGGTTCGCTTCGGGTCGGGACCTTAATCGGATGTCTCCAGACACAGGCTCCCCAAATCGGTAATTGATACCAACGTGCAACAAGGTGTTGTCGGCCTTAGAATATATTGGAAGCCACCCGACCCGCGCTGCGAGTTGCCATTTGTATGTAGAAAATGACTGACCGTTCGATAACCAATCGGCGAATACACCGAGGTTCCACCACACACGCTGTTTGGGAAGAAATCCAAGCCATTTCACACCATCCGCCAGAATTGGAATTACATCAATTGCCATTTGCCGCTCAAGCGTCCAGCCTGCGTATCCGTTCATCACCTTGTTCATTGAGAATCCTACCTTGGTTCGACCAATGAAGAAGTGGCCCCACAATTCAGGGACACCGATCATTATGCCCGTTTCACGAACCAACCATGAATCTGATACTCCGTCATACATCAGACCAACTTTCCAGCTGAACGATCTCTTAGTCTTAAACTGACCACTTGCAACCAGGCGAAAATCCCGAACTTTAAAAGCTGATTCAACAACGTATCCCGCAGAATCAGCCTGAATCCTGCTAGCGTCGTCTTGCGTAAAACCAGCAAACTCATAAAGAAAACCTCCTCCTAATTTTAATGTAGAGAACCTGCCAGGAAACAATCTCCATCGCTTGTCCCTCCACCTCGGAGGAACGCTATCAGCTTCAACGACCTCCAGAAATTCTCCTTCCGTGCCATCAGGGATATATCGGATTGAATCCTGGCTATAAGAATAATTTGACAAAACCATTAACATCACGATTAGAGATAAATGAAGTAGACTCTCTTGACATTTATTGTCTTTCATCCAAAAAGCGTTTTTAATGATGACGAAACATATTTGACCAATAATTGCCTAACACTCTGAAATGAACTGACTCCGTTCCAAGTATCATCACCTACTACAATAGTGTAAATAAAGCCCCTCTCGCCCTTGCGGGCCGGATAAACATTTTTTTAATTATAAGACACCCAACGGCGAAATAAAGCCAATGCAGAACCGCCCGGTGGTATAGTCGGAAGCACCAAATCGGGTCTTAGCATAGTCTGAATACTCATAGCGCCTACCCACCCAGTTAGCAAAGAACTTTAAGTTCAAGTTATCCCAGGGATAATACTCAACAGCTGGGATAAACCCCCACGCATCACGAATGTGTTCTTCACCTGAAGTATTTTCCGGATCATTAAAACTGTTCTTCCACTTGGCTATGTCAAGCATTGCTACCATGGTCAGATGGACCTTCGGATTTATGATGTAACGAAGATTTACCCAATGTCCGATGTATTGGGTCTTAGCCAGCGCATACGCAAAAATGTTATCAGGAACTGTTGCGCTCACCAGACCGGTTCTATCAAGTTGCTCGTCGCTCCATTTGAAATCATAAATAATCCTGAATTTGTTAATGTTGAACTCATTACCCAAAGCGATGTAATTCATGTTTGCGCTTTCGCCACCATCTACCTCTTGTGCTTCATTGAATAAAGAGTATGACCAAATGGTTTTTATCTTTCCATCAAGCAAGCTTCCCCTCCAGTTCGCCACAAAGGCCAGTGGTGCCTTTGATTCCTTGAAGTTGGGTTGATCTCCATATAACTCATCAAAAGACTTTGTTCTGGAATCCAATACTTGAAATGTCCACTGGTTACGATTGCTGGGCGTGTAAGTAAATCCTACCCCCGTAAGGAAGTTATCGGCATACTCGACGATATCAGAGTATTCATATATGTCGATAGGATTCCAATCGAATTCCCAGGCTCCCCAGTCGGCACACATCTTACCAGCTGAAACGCTAAATTTCTCGGAGATGTCAAAGCGAAGGTAGGCCAGATCTACCGATCGGCTTATGTTATCGATTGACTCAGATGTTTGGGCTCTCGTGTAACGATCGCGAAAACGGAAGTATACTTTTTCATGAACACGTCCGCGTATTTCTAATCTGAACTGCTCATTGCGAAATCTTGATTGCGTGTACTCTCCGTCTAAAAATTCATTTCTCAATGCGAACTGCATATTAGCGATTACATTCACATCCCTTAGCAATCCCTGCTTCGCTTCCGGGATGAGCGATTTGTAGTATGTAGTGTCGCCTGTCTGGCGTTCCTGTTTTTGCGCTAACGCAATTGCCGGAAGTAGCACAAACACGAGCATCCATTTTATAGTTATATATGATTTCATAACCTTAATTTTTAAAATCACGTAATGTTATAGTGGATCAAAATGGTGTGATTAAAGTTTTTGACCCGTTAGCGTTGAGGGATCCATCATCTTTTTAATCTGATCTTCCGACATCAGTTTCTTTTCTCGTATCAGCTCAAGAATTCCCTTCCCGCTTTGAAGTGCCTCTTTCGCCAACTCTGTAGTCTTCTCGTATCCGAGCACGGGGTTAAGAGCAGTTACAATCCCGACTGTAGTTTCCAGGTAGTGTTTTAAGACTTTTTCATTGGCAGTTATGCCTTCAATACAATTTTTTCTGAATAAAGGCAGCAGCTTATAGAAGAGTGCTTGTGATTCCATAATGGAAGTGGCAACTACAGGTTCATAGGCATTGAGTTGCAGAAGGCCATCCCGTGAGGCTATCCCAACCGTTGCGTCATTACCCATTACTTTGTAACATACCTGGTTCATTACTTCAGGCATGACAGGATTTACCTTCCCGGGCATGATGGAGGATCCTGGCTGCAAGGCGGGTAAATTGATTTCAAATATTCCATTGCGCGGACCGGATGCAAGAAAAATCAGATCGCTGCTGATCTTCGACAATGTAACTGCCAGATTTTTATATGCAGCTGAAAACATTACGAATGCTTGCATACTGCTGGTGGCGGCAATAAGATCTTTTGGACCTACGATTGGTTTACCGGTAATTTTCGCTAACTGTGCCACGCATTTTTCTGCATATCCCGGACTTGCTGTAAGACCGGTACCAATCGCAGTAGCGCCCATGTTCACTTCGTATAAATAATGTTCAGATTGGCGCATCGCATCGATGGCAGCGTCGATCTGTCCACCGAAGGCATGAAACTCTTGTCCCAAAGTCATCGGTACGGCATCCTGGCCTTCGGTACGGCCCATCTTTACCAGGTTCTTAAATTCTTCTCCCTTTTTGTGAAATGCCGCTGATAAGGATTCTGCTTCCTTAATCACTTTATCATTGTGTAACAATAAGGCAATGTGAATAGTAGTAGGGTATACATCATTCGTTGACTGACCCATATTCAGATCATCATGAGGTTCAACATACTGATATTCCCCTTTTTTCTTACCCATCATCTCTAATGCAATATTGGCCAGCACCTCATTGGCATTCATATTCGCTGATGTCCCCGCACCACCCTGGTACATGTCTGTCAGAAACTGATCGTGATACTTACCCGCCATCACAGCCTGACATGCTTTCTCAATAGCGTCCATCCGATCCTTCTTCATTCTGCCCACTTCTGTATTGGCGCGGGCAGCAGCGAGCTTTACCATGGCATAAGCTTTCACGTAATCCGGATAAAAGTTTGTTTTTACACCGCTGATTTGAAAATTCTCCAGCGCCCGTAAGGTTTGAACTCCATAGTACGCATCAGCTGGAATCTGTTTTTCGCCCAATAAGTCTTTTTCCGTGCGGGTACCCTGTGCCTGTATATACTGACTGTCGATCAGTATAAGCAACGGCATGGCTATACTGTATATTATTTTTCTCATATAGAGGTATTTTTTTAGTCTGAATAGTTCTCCCCTCGCAGGTTATCAGTGCCGGGATAATCGAAGCCGGCGTATTCAGGAAACTGATAGGTTCTGCTGGGGCTTAGTATGTAAAGAAGATTTCCTGCAGCTGTTTTTTGTCTTTTGTTCTGGTGAGCGCTAGCATCAACAAGACTCTGGCTTTTTGAGGTGTTAGATCATCTGACACGATGGTACCCAATTCATCGTCATTGATCTCGTCATGGAGCACGACCCTGCCCGAAGGAGCGCGACTTGCACGGCAAACAACAACACCAGCGGCAACGGCTCTCTTCACTGCTTCCATATAAGCTTTGTTGAAGTTGCCATTTCCCACACCAGCAACGACGATCCCGGCTACTTTTTTATTCACCAGCATATCAATCTGATCAGGTGGAGCATCGGCGTACATGTAAACTATATCTACACGAGGTAATTTCGTATCGGCCGTCAATACAATTGGCTTGGGAGGATTTACTTCGCGAACAGCGGAAGAATAATATTCTACTCTGCCATCGTAAGCCTGGCCAACGGGACCGGTATTGGGGGATCCAAAGGCGTCTGTTTTTGTTGTACTCATTTTCATTACTTCCCGACCGTCATATATACCTTCATTGAAGCTGACCAACACACCTCTTCCTTTGCTTTCAGGATTTATCGCTACAGTAATGGCATCGTAGAGATTTTTCGGGCCGTCTGCACTAATGGCGGTTGCCGGACGCATTGAACCGGTAAGTACAACTGGTTTATCAGACGGGATCACAAGATCCAGGAAATACGCAGTTTCTTCCTGAGTATCCGTACCATGTGTTATAACAATTGCATCGGCTTCGTTCTTCGCAAAGATTTCATTGGCGCGAATGGCTAATTTTTTCCAGATATCAACGGTCATATCCTGGCTTCCAACAGATGCAATCTGCTCGCCGGAGATATTCGCTATTTTTTTAACTGTGGGGATCGTGCCGATCAGATCGTCAATCGGAATTTTTCCAGCTGTGTAGCCAGCTCTGTCCGCCGATGCTCCTGCACCGGCGATTGTTCCTCCCGTGGCAAGGATAATTACCCTTGGCAATTGTTGAGCCTGCAGTTGGGCAGTCAGGATAAGGAGTAAGATTGTGAATAATTTTTTCATGTTGCTTTTAATTAAGGTTGATTTTTTAATGTTAGATTTTGTCCGGTTCGACTTCGGTTCGTCGGATCACGGCAGAGAGACTTTTTTTCGTTGGATTTCATTTATATATGTTTTTATAAAATCATTGATTGTAGTAGTAATCCGCCCAGTACCGCAGCCGTTGTT
>CAMLER010000092.1 GCA_946478915.1 uncultured Chryseolinea sp. | reverse complement strand
ATGCATCGGGCGGAAACCAGGCTGCCTTCACCCGCACATTCGGGGTGAAGTCTTCGAAAGAGCCCGGCACTACCGTTATGTCCTTCAAAATTGATCCCAACGATCCCCCTGGTGCAGGTCGGGGACCGGAGATAATTTCAAACGAATACACACACTATGGAAAATATTCTGCCAGGCTAAAGGTGCCCGATGCAAGAAATGATCAACCGAATGTTGGGGCAGTCGTAGGGTATTTCACTTATCATATGGATAGCATTTTCGGACTAAGCGAAATCGACTTCGAATGGCTGATTGCCGATCCTACCGTCATCTATGTCGGAACGTGGACTGGTCCAAACGGAGCCTTAAAAAGAATTGGACGTACCATCAACCTAGCCAAAGGAATTATCTATGAAACTACCTACCGCGAAGGGCATCAGGGTGCACGTTCACCACTAACGGGAAAGCAAAATATGCCTGAAACAATCCAGGCCATTGATGGATATGATGCATCATCTCAATTTCATACCTACGGATTCGATTGGCAACCGGATCATCTGCGTTGGTGGATATTGCATCCCGTAACATCGGATACCGTCGTGTTGTGGAACTATCGCGGCTCTCAAAGGGGTATACCGCAAAACGAGTCGCTATACCGCCTCAACTTTTGGCATACTAAGGATTGGTCGGTTGTTACTAATCCCAAATCTTTGGAGAAGCCGCTCAAACCTTATGAGGTTGAAGTGGATTGGATGAAATATGAAGCAGCCAGCAGCGATTGATTTCGACTCTGGCATTGTACTGAGACCTGCTTTTGAGAAATTGTCTTGGCGCTTCTTGTGTTTATTTCGCATCGGATGCCGATTTAGATTTTTCAACACTTCCGACCTCAGTATTCGCCAGACAACTATGCAAAATTCTCCCGAACATATCCGCCAGCTTCTCAGCGAGATTTATCGCAAAGAGTCACGGATAATTTTCGCCACACTCATCCGATTGCTTGGCGATTTTGACAATGCTGAAGATGCGTTGCATGATGCATTCAAGGCAGCAATTGAACAATGGGCCGAAAACGGAATTCCATCAAACCCGCGGGCCTGGCTAGTTTCTACGGGTCGGTTTAAAGCGATCGATCGCATGCGGCGTCAATCAAAATTTGACCCATTAGTTATGGAACATGCGCGCAAAATGGAAGCTGATATTGAAGATCTGCCGGGCCAAATTGATAAAAAGATTGAAGACGATATACTTCGTTTGATCTTCACGTGTTGCCATCCTGCGCTGACGGTCGACATGCGCACAGCCATGACGTTACGCGAAGTTTGCAATCTTACAACCGAAGAAATAGCCAGGGCGTTTCTTGCTACGCCATCTACTATTGCACAACGCATTGTCCGTGCCAAGGCAAAAATTCGCGAAACCAGAATTCCTTTCGAAGTACCACAACAACATGAACTAATGGACCGTCTTGGTGCTGTACTCCAGGTTATTTATCTCGTATTCAACGAGGGATACTATGCATCGTCCGGCAATTCAGTTACCCGTGTTGATCTTTCAAGCGAAGCGATTAGACTCGGTCGCCTTCTTCACGATTTGTTGCCGAATGGCGAGGTTGCAGGCTTACTTGGACTTATGCTTTTACACGAATCGCGCCGGTCCGCCCGTACCACGCCAACAGGTGATCTTATTCTTCTGGAAGATCAGGATCGTACACAATGGGACCGCGATATGATAAATGAAGGATTATCACTTGTAGAACGTGCATTCTCATACAAACCGCCGGGTCCCTATGCGCTGCAGGCTGCCATCGCAGCACTGCACGCCGATGCAAAAAATTCTCAAAACACTGACTGGGCCCAAATCGCCGGACTGTATACGCTCTTGCTGCGAATAAACCCCTCTCCCGTTATTGAACTAAACCGTGCTGTAGCCATCGCGATGCATCAGGGTCCAGAAGCCGGACTGCGACAAATCGACGCGATCCTGCAACGGGGTGATCTAAAAGACTATCACCTGGCGTACTCCGCACAGGCTGAACTGTTCCACAGAACCGGGCGTACAAGGGAAGCAAAGGCATCCTGGGAACGTGCTCTTTCGCTGGTAAAACAAGAACCGGAACGACGATTTATCCAAGGAAAGCTGAGAGAAATGAGGGGGTAATTTCTTACGAAAAAAAAATTACACCTGTTTGTCGATTTGGTCCATTGCTGTTCGACTACATAACAAATCATTTCTACAACAATAAAAAAACACGCATGAGAAAATTAATAATGTGGAACGTCATCTCCCTGGACGGGTATTTCGAAGGAGAAAAAAACTGGGAATTATCTTTTCACAACGCAATCTGGGGGCCGGAGCTTGAGAAACTTAGCCATGAGCAGTTGCATGCTGCGGACTATCTGATTTTCGGCAGGGTAACCTATGAAGGTATGGCAGCTTACTGGACGAAGGCTGAAGGTGAGAACACTGAAACTGCGAAATTAATGAATAGCATTCCAAAGCTTGTCTTTTCAAAAACTTTGAAAGAAGTTGACCCGATAATTACGGGGTGGAACAATACAACGTTAATTAGAAATAATGCTTCCGCTGAAATTGCAAGATTGAAGTCCGAAGGCGACGGTGATCTATATGTTTTTGGAAGTGCAGACTTGTCTACGACATTTATCAACGATGATTTATTTGACGAATACCGCATTGGTATCGCCCCCGTTATTTTGGGAAGTGGCAGACCGCTTTTCAAGAAGGGAATTTCTTCGAGAAATTTATCGGTGGTTTCGACCCAGCAACTTTCAAGCGGGGGCGTGGTTTTGAGATTGGTTAAAAAGGCTTGAGGGGTAATGCTTTTCCTGGTTTGGAAGTTATAGGAATAAGGAATAAGGAATAGGGAGGATCAATCAAAATAATAGATATCGAAGATGACGGAAAATAGAAAAATCGTTGAGAAATACATGGAGGGGTTCCGAAGGAGTGATCATAAAATGATCCTGGAGTGCCTTACCGATGATGTTGTCTGGAAGATGCCTGGCGTGTATACGCACCGTGGTAAAGAAGAATTCGACAAGGAAATCGAAAATGAAAATTTTGTAGGTAGTCCGATGATCCAAATCAAAAGGTATATCGAAGAGAATGATATTGTAATCGCAGAAGGCTCCGTCCAAGGGAAGATGAAAAACGGGAACGCGCTCGACGCGGTATTTTGCGACGTTTTTGAAATGACGGGCGGAAAGATCAAAAGCCTCACCTCCTACTTGATGACTTTAAACACGTCAATCAAGTTTGAGTAGAAAGCCTAAATACATACAGCGAAAGTAAATTCATTAAAACATAAACTGCATTATTATGAAATACATCTGTCTTGGATACATTAATGAAAAAGCATGGGAATCTGCCAGCGAGGACGAGCAAAAAGCCATGATGGACGAGTGCTTCACCTATGACGACCAACTGAGAAAGGACCGTCACTTTGTGGGAGGAGAAGCTTTACAGGGGTCACAAAATGCCGCTACCATAAGATGGCGTGGCGGCGACGTTTCTGTGACAGATGGTCCCTTCGCCGAAACCAAAGAACAAATCGGAGGGATCATGATACTTGAAGCTAACGACCTTAATCATGCCATTCGCTTGCTCTCAAACCATCCTTCAGTCCGGATCCTGCGCGAGAAGGGCTGCTGGGAAATTCGTCCCGCTGCGGACTTGACGGTGATGATTGAAGAGAGTGAGCAGAGACGGGGAGTGTAAACGCGTCGTAAGGAGTTCGGGATTGCTTCGAAATATAAATTGTTAAACGCAAGGCCACTACCCGGCAGGGCAGTCATAGCCAACATGGGTAAGGCCCTATTTTATGACGATTACTAAAAGGGGAACGGACAGCTCTCATTCTCTATATAGGCCAAGAAGCACCCGTATTATTCTTTGATTATCCTTTTTACAAATTGTTGCGCACCATGGGTGAGCTTCAAAACATAAATACCTGAGGCCATAAAAGACAAATCAATAGTAGACATGTGTTGGACCGAACCGCGGAAGTACACTTCGCCGTTCGCTCCAGAGAGTTCATATGTGATTAACCCACTGCAACCCTGACAATCAATGGTAACAGCCCCATTAGTACTATTCGGATAAACCATGAACCCGCTAACATTTTCTCGAACCCCTGTCAACAACTGTGTTTCAAAAATAACTTCATCACTATACACAGTCTGTGTACCTAAAGTAAGTTTTAAGCGACAATAATATATTGTTCCAGGTGAGAGATTCGTCAAGTTGAAATTGACATAATCCACTGTTTCATCTAAGGGTCCTGCGGCATAATACATATCGTATACGCCAGGCGCTTTCCCTACTTCTAAGACAATAGTTGCTGACTCAAGTGGCACGTCAGATTCGATGATCGTCTGCACGTAAACCTGCGATTCCATGATTCCTGACACTGAGGGGGGCGCGACCGAGATGACTGTTAAGCCGGTTACGGTTTGAAAGGTCAGTTCACGGCTCGTTACTGTAGCTCCTCCAGCGGTAGCCTTAAACCGACAATAGTATCGCGTAGCCGCTTGGAGTTCTGATAATTTTAAACTCACCGGACTGTCTATCTCACCGCTGAGCGTTGTGACGTCATACACGCGATCATAAACGCCGGACTGTCGTCCCAATTCAAGAGTTACCGACATTGACTCAAAGGAAAAACTTGACTTGACGGAAGATGATATTATTGCCTCGGACTCGGTGATTTCTTTTCCAGTAGGCGGATCGATCGTAATGAGCTGATCAGCTGTGATCTCGGAAACTAGAATTGCTCCAAAGTCACCGCTGAGATATGCGTTCATTCCTCTCGTCTGAATATTTTTAAGGCCAGAAAATCGAAAATCAATCGACCATGTTTGACCTCCGTTAACCGTGCGGTATAGGTATCCATAATTTTCTAGGATGTATCCTAGATTTTTTGTTACAAAAGCGACGTCAATGAAGCGTGCGCTTGGCACCGTCATTTTATGCCAGCTTATACCCCCATCTGTTGTCTTGTACATGGTATAATAGCCCCCTACCAAATATCCATCTGAAGCTCCAAGAAAATGAAATGCAGTGATCTCGTCGTCAATCTCAAACACAACTGACCAAGTGTCGCCACCATCCAATGATTTGTATATTTTGCCTGCTGACGCTCCGCCACTACGAGCATACCCTACCAGTGGTGAAACAAATTGAATCTCGTTAAAGCTGGCCGTGCTTATTCTTGTCCACGTTTGTCCTCCATCAATTGTTTTATGGGTATAGCCACTTGCAGCGAATCCAACTTGTTCGTCAATAAAGTGGATCATCGTAATGTCTCCTATCTGAGCTCTTGATTGCAATTGCCAGGTTTCGCCACCATTCGTGGTTTTGTGGAGTTCGTCAATATATCCTGTGACAGGTCCAACCGCTATATATCCAGTCTCGCTGGTTACAAAGTCAAAACTTGATATATGATCGGCCGATGGGGTGTTCGTCTTATTCCAGGACTTGCCACCGTCATTTGTTGTTAAAATAAAATCCCAAAGCAACGCATGACCATTGTTTTGTGACAAAAAATCAATCTGCGAAATTGGATTATACGTGATTGAGTATTCATCCCATGATTTACCGCCATCAAAGGTTCGAATAATGCGTCCTCCCATACCCGTAGCATAGCCTAACTTTTCGTCGACAAAAAAAATTGAATAGATGTCGTTTCCAGAGATTGCGCCAGAGAACCCAGACCAATTCCACGAAGCCCCACCATCGGTGGTCTTGTATATGGCACCAAATTCTCCTGCCACAAAACCTACATTTTGACTAACGAAATGAATTGAATACGCACGGTCCACTCTGTCTGATAATTTTGTCCATGTTTCACCGCCGTCTGCGGTTCGGTATAGCTCAGTGTGCTCGCGTGATGCAAATCCCAAATTCTCGTTCAGAAAAGTGACCCGGAAAAAATCGGAAGGTGATTGGTTCGAGGTCAACATTGTGCGCCAAGTTTTACCGCCATCTGTGGTCTTGCGTATGACTCCACGCTTACCAACAACGTGTCCTGTTTTTCCAGAAGTGAAATATGAATCATTAATTACTACATCTGAAACCGAACTCGATTGCCAGGTTCCACCGCCGTCGTTGGAGGAATGAAGTCGGTTCTCCGAAGCAATGCGAATGGTGTCCTTGGTGATCAATGAAATACTTTTCAAATTGTCGGTAATGCCTGCATCAATACGATTCCAACCTGCACCTAAATGGGTCGATTTGTAAATCAGTCCTTTGTCTCCTATGATGTATCCTATTGAATCGCGAAAAATAATTCGTTTTGGAGAGGAAATTTTTAAGACTTCATGCCAACTGGCGCCTCCGTTTTTAGTTCGCATCAAGACTTCTTCATTAATAACAAATCCAATACTGTCATTAACAAAGCATATATCTAATCCTGGTAAACCTGACGGTATTGGGTTCAACCATTTCCATTTCCGATCGACTTGAGCCGGGACCTCACTTGGTCTGTAAACGAGAACAGATTTTACGTTTTGACACCCCACCTGATCTTCAACCAGTACAGAATACCATCCGGTCTTTTCGACGATGATTGTACGTGTGGTCTCATCGTTACTCCAGGAATATTTCTGAAAATCTCCCGCATTAAGCGTTACCGGTTCATTAGAAATCGTTAGAGAATCAGGTAGAATAATGGTTGGAAGGGGATTCACCGACACAAAAACCGAATCAGCATAAACACACCCAAAGTCATTTTTGACTGCAAGTTTGTACCATGATGTTTCATGCACCTTTATTGCATTCGAAATAGCTCCAGTATCCCATTCATAGCCCGCGAAAGTGTCCTCAACTGATATCAACATTCCATCACACAGGGTACGTGCTTCCCCAAGTTCAAAAGTTGGAAGCGGATCTATTGTGATTTGCTTCTCGATGACTTCTTTCATCCCCAGTTGAAACACGCTTAGCGCGACCGTATAATTTCCGCTTATCGCGTAAGTAGTTGAGGTTATCCGTAATTTAGATGAGCTCCCATTGCCGAAGTCCCACGTAACTGAGTCAACGTTGTGACTATTCGTAAGCTCAAAAGTTATCGTGCTGTTCACGCAATTTCCATGGACCCTGAAGCTTGTTTGATAAAAATAGTTCTGAATAAAATTTGGAGTGGCCGCGACAGAAGCATCGCCACCGTTCAGGTAGAGTGCATTCTCTTTGATAATGAGCTTATCTCCATCATCGTTTGGATTTTCAATCGCACACAAGTATTTATCTCCTTGACCGCCGCGTTTTGTCCCGTAGATTTTGCCATCAGGTGCCAGCTGAATTTGATATATGTCTCCAAAGGCGAAGCTAGGCTTAAGTACTTGGAACGAGCTGCGAATACTCTCGGTATCTAATAACGCCAAATTAAGCTGCCCCAGTTCAAGATAGGGGTGGCCCGTTCCTGTCATATAGAGTTTTGTTGCGTCACTGGAAAACTCTAATTTACCTGTTAGTGCTGGTTGCATAACTGATGAGAACTCAATTGGATCTGACAGAGCTCCCGTGCTTGCGTCAAAATCGAAAATCATTAAACCTGACTGGGGACTCGTATAACTCGCCGCAAGCCTCTTGCTATCAGGCGAAAATTTCATTTCACCTTCAATACCTTGATCGACTAAGCCGATGTTCTGTTCCATCACAGGTAGAAGGACACCCTGGTCAGTAACTGAAACAAGGACAAATGCATTGGATCTGGCCTTATGTGTCATAACCCAAACATCTTTTCCATTTGAATGGAAGCATGCACTCAACTTATTGGTTGTCATTGAAGCAAGCTTGGCAGATTTTATCGTGACATCGCCCATGCCGCTATTTAGAGACAGATCAACTTCAGAATAAAAAAATCCTGAATTCGATTGCCCATTATAGGGATCCGTTGTAAAGATGTAAAATATTTGATCGCTTCCCGGTCTTGGAATAATAATCGATTGATGAGTTTTCGAATATCCATTGAGGGGAATTAGAGATGAGCCATTCGGCATTGGCTGATGGGACCTATCGAAAACAGTGTAACCATCTGTATAAAAAAGCAGATTTCCATCCTTATCACTGATAGTGCCCATACCCCGGTTTTGATGCTGGGCAAAATGCCGTGTTACCTCTGCGCGGCCACTATTGAAATCGAGTTCAAAGTCCGTAAATCCAAAATGGTTTGCTTCATTTTGACCAGATGCAGGGGAAATGCCTAAAATGATTAATGAGAAAACGACAATTACTCGTAACATTAAAAAAGATGTAACCCAACGTCGCTATATACCAATCGAATTTGAAATGTAACTGTTTAGCGAAAATAAATATGCCATTCTCTAGAAAATAGTTTGCGATGGACGCTTACCTGCATATCATAATCCACAGATCGCGCGGGCGACTTTATACCGTTACAAAAAGTATTTATTAAAAAGCGATTATTAATAAATGAAGTATAAGAAATTTAGATTCACATTGATGGATTGCCATTTTTAGTGCGATGTTTGCAGCTCACCGTCTCCGCTGAGTCTCCCGTCTCGGGGACTCAGTCGGACTGCTCCTCGCTATGTCGACGATTTCACATCGAATTGCTGAATCCAGCCATATAACTGATCGTTGACACATAATATGCATGTCCCAAGGAACAACGCAGCGTCCCTGAGACCGGAGAGGCGATGCTGCGGCGTTAGTGCTTCACCTGTGGTGACTTGCAACACTTTCCTATGAAAACGTCATCCACTTTAAAAAAGAGGGAGTAATGAGCCCACTTAGGTCGATGTTAAACTTCTTTAGGAGGTACCTTTTGCCTTCGATAAAAAAAGCGTAGATTCATTTAAAGTAAAGCGAGTTGCTCTTACGAAGCTTCCTTCCGTCTGCACATCTTCAGGAGTACATTCGCTCCTTGGGTATTGTGCATTTTGTTTTTCCTAGTGGATCCAGGATCCCGCCGAAACCGTATGCTCCGAGACCAGAGACTTCACTATATTTTTTCCCCCGCGATCCGGAAGACATTGCCTATGCCGGTCGTGCAAAGACAAGGCGTGCCGGCGCTTCTATCTATGGCCAGCATACTACATTAAACAAACGATACGTGGGCCAAGATTTTCTCGCGGTAATCGTACACTTTCAACCAGGGGTGTTACATCGCCTTACGGGTGTGCCATTGGATAAGTTGACAAATACGGATATAGCTGCAGATCAGCTTTTGAGCAAGGAAGTCAATACAGTAAATGATTTTCTGGCTGACTGCAATTCCTATCAGGAAATGCTTCGTACAGTGGAGTGCTTTCTGACAAAATTGCTTCGGCAATGCAAGAGAGACGCAGACCGAATTGATCGCGCTACCACATATCTCCTGCAACATCGCCAAAACATTTCACTGGATTGGCTTGCACGCGAAACATGCCTCAGCCCCCGTCAGTTTGAGCGGAAGTTCAAAGAACGGAACGGCGTACCTGCATCCCTGCTTGCAAGGATTAAGCGGTTCAATGAATCAACAAGAATTAAGAATGCGAACACCAAGATGGACTGGCTGACAGTTTCCTTGCATGCTGGCTATTTTGATTACCAGCACATGGTAAAAGATTACAGGGAGTTCACAGGAGAGACACCCAGTGTTTTCTCTGACCTTGAATCGAGGGCACCCGAAAGGAATTTTGGGCTAGCAGAGGAAAATCGTCTGTATAGTATCTGAATGTCGGATTCTTACCAGCACGGTGGTCTGCCTTTAATGCAAATTTGTTTTCGACTACTTCTGTCCTCACTATACACATTCTATACCCTATGGAAACTACAACAATCACTTCCAACAGAATTCTCACAGAAAGACGGTTTTATTCAGGAATGGCAATCGCCATTTTAATGAGCGTGCTGGTTGGCTTCGGCCGCAGCTTTTTCCTGAGTCCACTGTTCCCAAATCATCCGGCTCCTACCGAGTTTGTGTTTTACCTTCACGGTGCATTGTTCACATTGTGGATTATTATTTTCTTCGCTCAGGTTAGCCTCATCTCGCGAGGCCGCACCAACCTGCACAAGAAAATAGGCTTTGCTAGTGCCATCCTTGTAGTAGCTATGGTCATTTTGGGCGTAATGGGTGCGCTAACCGCAGCGAGCCGGTCAACCGGCTTCGTTGGTATTCCTGTGCCTCCATTGCAATTCCTGGCTGTCCCACTTTTTGACATGATCGTGTTTCCAGCTTTTATCGCCATGGCATACATCCGCAGGAACAATTCCCAAAGTCATAAGCGATGGATGGTCCTGGCAACACTGAACCTTATCACTGCAGCAATCGCGAGGTGGCCCGTAGTAAGTTCTCTCGGTCCACTTGCATATTTTGGGATTACCGACCTATTCGTCGTTGCGCTCGTCCTTTGGGATTTCCGGTCACAGGGAAGGATTCATCAGGTCACACTTTGGGGAGGTTTGCTAATGATCATTTCTCAACCACTGCGTCTTATCGTATCGGGAACATCGGCGTGGATGGCGTTTGCAACATGGGCAACGGGCCAGTAAAATGTACCTCTTGATTTAAGTTGCTGCAAGGATCATAGAATAGTCAATTTTTAAAAACAGCAGATAGCAAAGATTGATTATTCAATGGTCGATAAAAGAGATAGTAAAGATCTTTTTTCCGAGGACATGCTGAGGTTCTGACTAGCGCTGCCTCAAGGTGAAATGTTAAGGCAGGTTTGAAGAAATATCGACCCCTCAAGGTCTTGTCGTTTTCATATTGTGATGTTTTTAAAATTATCCGTCAGAATTGTTTGACGCCAGGTTCTGCGCGATTTGAATACACGCCATCATGACTATATCACCCGTTAATGAACTTACGATCGCCCGGCAGTAAACACATTTGATAAAAATGAATAAAAAAATATCAACTTTTATATTCTTCACAGGAAGAGGTGGAGTAGGAAAAACTCTTCATTGCTTTGAAGAACCTCAAAAGGTAGCATTCCGTCGTCCTCTCATCCTTGCCCTCCTATGCAACCGTCAGGGAGGCGCTGCGTAGACCGACGCTACGACTGCATTGGAACTTCGTCCCCTCCTTGATTGGAGGTCAATTAAGTCAACGAAACCAGTCCATTCTTGACCGCATACAAAGCCAGACCAACCCGGCTCTTTACATGTAATTTTTCAAATAGCGAATTTCGATACCCATCAATAGTCTTCGGGCTCAAAAACATTTTATCGGCGATCTCATTATAGGTGAGTTCACTACACGCTAACTGGAGGAATAATTTCTCACGATCATTAATTTGAAGTTGCCTGTTGACCTTTTCCTTCCCTGTCTCTTCAGACTGAAGAGACAATACTAACTTGCCTGTGAGAAAGTCAGTATAATAAAAGCCCCGGTTGTTGATCGACCGCAGCGCCTCCCCCAATTCGTGGGGTTCAACATCTTTTGAAAGGTAGCCCTTGACACCCAGCTTTAACATTCGAACTATTGCTTCTTCTCTTTCAACCATACTGACAACCAAAACCTTTATTTCCGGATGATTTTCCTTGAGCCATTGTGCACTTTCAAAACCATCCATACCTGGCATATTGACGTCCATAATGATAATCTCCGGTAGGTTCGGGCTTTTCAGCTTTTGTTGCAGATCGACACCATTGTCTGCTTCAAATAGAATTTCACATTTAGGATAAG
>CAMLER010000091.1 GCA_946478915.1 uncultured Chryseolinea sp. | reverse complement strand
AACACTACAAGGGTGTAAACGCATGCGAAGCCTTATCATGGCGATCGAATCATAGACCCAGTGTATTAATTATCACGGGTATCGGCCGAACACTTTTACTCATAGCCATCGCGATATGTTTCACTCAGGAATTAAAAGGTGATCCCAAATCTATCGGACAATCTGATCAATCGCGGTTGGAATGCGAAAGGATAAACAAAAACCTCGAGCATCTCTATACTACAGAAAATGTGGATGCCTTGACTACCATGTACGCTGAGTCATTCACATTCTTTCCTGAATATAAAACGGCAATCCTGGACATCGATACGTTAAGAAAATTTTTTACAAGCTGGTTTAGCGCAGCGGATTTCAAAAAATATAAGAAAACAATTTATGCAGTAGAGAAATATTCCGACTGCTTACTTGAGATGGGTACCTTTCAGATGGAGTATTCGATCGCTGATAGGGAAAGCCACTATGAAGGTCATTATATGATTTTATGGAAACGTGATAAAAACGGACGTCTTAGTGTGGTGTCCGAGATATTTGGGGCGAATCAATATCTTGATCCAAAAGATGTCCCCAATGCAAACGTAAAGTTGACGGGCAGTGAATGTATGCCAAAGATCGACACCACCAACCTGATATATACCAAGGTATCAGAGTTTGACGCCGCTTTAATAAAGGCTGTTGCAGACGGTGACGGAGATGCAAGAGCCCGCGGATTCACAAAAGATGCAATCCTTATGTCAAATTTTGATTCAATCCGCGTTGGGATGAAAGCAATCCGACCGAAGATGTTAAGCACTTACAATAAGAACGTTTCTTTCAAAGTAAAGCATACCTACTTCCAGATGTACAACATGGGAGAATATGTTTTTGTAACCTCCCATTACAAAGGCGGGTGGGGAGACGAAAGTAGTGGCGGCCGGTTCGAAGGCAACGTGGCCAACTTATTGAAACGAACAGACAATGGAAATCTATTAATGCACAGGCAGGCCGGGAACAGAGACAGTGAATTGATAATTGTTAATTGATACCAGTCGGAGGCTATCGTTCTTCCCCGCCCTGGCTAGATTTACCCTCGGCTATAAGACTCAGCACTTCAATGGTCTTTTTGCAACGCCTAAGCATTTTCTCTACATCTTCGTCAATGCTACCGCGATCTCCCTCTTTTAGTTTCGTCTGTATCAAACTAATCCGGTCCATAAGTTCTTTATCATTTAAGATGCTGAGGGTGGTTTTAGTTTTGTGAACCGATCTGACAAAAATCTCGGGATCATTTTCCTTGAGCGACGATTCAATGCTCTTCATTAGTTCAATCACATTGTTAGCCAATAGCTGAGCCAATTCTTTTCGAAATTCTACATCACCATCTGTACACCGGTCAAGATTGGCGATAACTATCTCTGGTCTGGTCTTATCAAGATGATTCTTTAGTTTACTATACAATTCGCTTTCGTCCAACGGTTTGGCTATAAAGTCTGTTAAAACATTCCCGTTTCCGACGTGTGCAGGAGCTTCAGGTCCATGTCCAATTATCGGTATGTTTTGAAACTGGTCGCCCAATTCGCGTATGATGCTCGCAGTTTGGTAGCCATGGATATCGCTTAGATCCATGCTGATAAAGATCACATCAAAAATACGGGTTTTACTCATCTCAATCGCCTCTGTAGCTGTGGCTGCAACCGATACCTGAAGGCCCCATCCGGACATGAGTCGTTCGGCAGAATTCGCATTAGCCGAATCCGCTTCTACAAACAATACCGGGTATGTACCTAAAGATTCCTTCATAGTTCTATTGTCGACAATCTAAATACAGCAGCCTATTCCAACGTTCACTCCTTACTGTACCACAATCTACTTCAATTTTATGGCTATGCGCAGTTTTTCACGCAGGCACAATATTATTTTTGATAGCATATTTTATCAGCTCGGCGGAATTTCGCAATCCAAGCTTCTCAAGAATGTTCCCCTTATGAGTTTCTACCGTTTTCACGCTTATAAACAAAGATTCCGCAATCTCCTTGTTACCTTTGCCCATAGCGACAAGTCCGAGGACTTCATGTTCGCGCTTAGTCAGATCGTTAGGGAGTCGCGTGTTCTCGGGATTTTTCAACTTCTCATGAACATAAAAGTCTTCAAATACAAGTTTCGTGATCGCGTCAGTAAAGTAACGGTCACCCGCATAAACTGCTCTGATCGCATTGATCATCGTTTGCTTATCGGTATCTTTCGGCAAGTATCCATCAATGCCACACTGTATTCCAGCGGAAAGAAATTCCTTTTTTACTTCCATGGATACAAGGATTACGCGCACGTTCTTATCCTGCTCCTTTATCCATCTAGTCGCCTCTATACCAGTCATTCCGCGTAGCATGATGTCCATAAGTACAACATCCGGATGTAACTCTGCTACATTGCTTATCGCCTCCTCTCCGGAAGCACAGGATCCCACGACAATAATGTCGGGACAATCCGATAACATTGACGTAATTCCATCCCTCATCAGGGTATGATCATCCACAAGAAATAATTTTATCATCGGTGTACTTGTTGCTTTTCTGCTAATAATCTTTTAATCGACGTTACCAGGTATTGGCTGTCACACGGCTTCTGAATAAAAAGGTCGCTACCCAATCCCATTACCTTGTCAATGGTATCATTTGTTGTTCTTGCCGACAATATAATAATCGGCGTTTCCCTTACTGTGGGATGATTTCTTATTGAAGAAATCAATTGAAACCCGTCCATTCCAGGCATGAACAGATCTGAAATAACGATGTCAGCTCGCTGACGGGTTAACAGTTCCATTGCATCCTTCCCATTGGTGGCAAGTGTCACGTCAAAGGATTCCATTTGGAGTATATCCATTATCTCCATGGCGAGTGACGGTGTATCTTCAACCAATAATATTTTTTTCATGCACTAATTCTAAATCCTACGGTAAACTCGGAGCCTTTGCCGACTTCGCTCGTGAAATCAAGGTCGCCTTCCAACAGTTCAACCGCTTTTTTGACTATTGATAATCCGAGGCCGGTACCTTGAATTGCTCCCGCGTTTGATCCCCGATGGAATGGGTCGAAGATCTTATCAAATTCGTGGGAGGGAATTCCAAGGCCCTGATCTTTGACGGAGATCAGCAATTGGTCTCCAACTGTGCGAACTGCCAGAGTAACTTCCGAAGACTCCGGCGAAAACTTAATAGCGTTTGTCAGAAGGTTTATGAACACATTACGGAGAAGTTTTTCGTCAATTTCGACTTCCCTTACCGCACTCTCAAATGTATACATAATGTTGTGGCGCGATTTCGCGCTATACACAACCTCTTCAACAATCTTCGTAAAGAAATCATAGATATCGATTCTCTTAGCAACGACCCTGGTGCCTCCGGACTCGCTTTTTCCTAACGTTAGCAAGTCATCGAGAAGAAAAGTCATATGTTTAACCTGCTTTTCGATGCTTTCCAGTTTTCGTTTTAAGTCTGCGGGCTGAAGTCGTTCCGAGTAATCCTTCAAATAATTTGTCGCAAAATTGATCGTCGCCAATGGAGTTCTGAACTCATGCGAAGCCATAGCAACAAATTTACTTTTCAACTCAACCAGTTCTTTTTCCTTGCGCAACGCTTCGTTAAGCTCTCGTGTTCGTTCCTTTACCTGACCTTCCAGTTTTTCCCTGGCCATTTCCTCCTGCCGCCGGCGCGCTGTTACGTCCCGTTGGATCGCCACGAAATGAGTAAGTGTTCCATCTTTATCGGCTACAGGCACGATAGTAAAATTAACCCAATATTCTTCTCCGCTCTTCTTGTAGTTAACTATTTCAACTTCTATGGACTCTTGTTTCTTGAGTGCTTCCCTAATCCGGGAAAGTGCTTTCTTATCTGTATTTGGTCCTTGTAGTATGCGTGGCGTTTTACCAATAACTTCTTCAACGGAATAACCCGTCATTTTATTAAACGCCTCATTCACATATACGATTTTTTGCCCAAGCCCATCTGGTTGCGCCTCTGTAACCAAAACGGCATCGTTGGCATTGGTAATAACCGACTCGAGCAATCGCAAATAGCCTTCTACTTTCATACGAACGGTGACGTCGTTGGCAGCAACCAGGCGAGATCTGACGCCCCGTAACATGATGTCGTGGGATACAACTTCCGCAAAAAGCACTGAACCATCCCGGCGTTTATGCCGCCATGGACCTGTTCTTTCAAGACCATTGTCTCGAAGCAATAATGGTACTGCTTCGGCCGGAATCAAATCAGGTACCTTAAGCTTTAGAAATTCTGCCAGTGGATATCCGTAATAGAGTATAGCCGATGCGTTGACCGTAACAATATTTAACGTATCGGAATCATACGCCCACATCGGAACGGGATTGTTTTCGAATAATAGCTTATACTCCTCTTCGGATTGGTTTAACAATTCCTGGTTATGCTTTCGTTCTATTGCATATCGAATCGTTTTTTCCAACAGCTTTTTGTCATAATCACCCTTGACCAGGTAATCTTGTGCTCCCTTCTTCAGCGCCTCAGCGGTGATTTTTTCGTCGACCAGTCCTGTCAAGATGATGACTGGCGCATTTGCGGAAAGCGGATAGATCCTTTCAAAAGTTTGAATACCCTCGCTATCCTTTAGGAACAGATCTAACAAGATGATCTTAAATCGATTTGTTTTCAGAAGCCTGGTGGCTTCCGTGAGGGTATCCGCATGCATAATCTTGAACGACGGCAGCGCGGTTCGTTTTAGGAATTCTTTGACTAGGAAGAGGTCTCCCGGATTGTCTTCAACAATTAAAATTTTCGGTTCCAACGAGTTCATAATAGTAACTCACAGAATTGATCTCCGCGACCGGTTTTATCTGTGACAAATACACATTCCATAGTTTAAACTTTACAGAACGTCAGAGAGGAGCCACTGATGCTGTAAAACGATATTCTGGCACCAAATTCCTAACTTTTCGCGATTAAAAGTTTACCATTTTAGCTGCAAAAGTACGTTGACAAGCAACTCGCCGATTTAGTAACTAAGCGTCTGTTATAGGTTTGGCAATAGTGAAATGGAATGTACTTCCCGCATCTTGTACTGATTCGACCCAGATTTTTCCGCCATGTGATTCAACGATTTTCTTGCAAATAGCCAGTCCAATCCCGGACCCTTTGGTGGCGGACTCGTTATGTGCTCTGTGGAAGATGACAAAAATTTTTTCATGGAAGCGCGGGTCGATACCAATTCCTTTGTCTGAAACAGAAAATTTCCAGTGCCCCGGTTCGTCTTTTCCGATGATGGTTATTTGAGGTGGGGTAATACCATGGTACTTGATAGCATTGCTGATAAGATTCTGAATCAAGCTCTCTAGTTGCGACTTCACACCCAATATGGTGGGCAAGCGTTCTATTGTAAATTCAGCGTCTGACGAAGTTACCGAATGTCGCATCATTTCGATTTTTCTGGAAACAATCTCATTCATGTCTACCATTTCCCGTCGCTCCTGGATGGAATCAATCCGAGCATATTCAAGTAAATCTGAAATCAGATTTTTCATCCGTTCTGCACCCTCAATAGCGACATCGATATATTCTTCCGATTCGGGATCAAGCTGGCCTTCTGCCCGCTTTTTTAATAGATGGAGGAAACTTCGGACCGTCCGCAAAGGCTCCTGAAGATCGTGCGAAGCAACATAGGCAAATCGCTCAAGTTCAGCATTGGAGGCTTCGAGTCTCGCTGCCTGATGTGAAAGGGAATTGTTGAGTTCCCGAAGGGTAAGTTCGGCTTTCTTAAGCTCTGTAATGTCGCGGCTGATTCCGATCAGACCAACAACTTCACCTTTTTCAACCAACGGAATTTTCGATGTCAATAACCATCGGACCTTATTATTATGTCCCACAATTCGTTCTTCAAGGTCAAGAACCGGCTGACCCGAAGCAAGTACTTTTCGGTCGGCCTCCATGAACTCTGCGGCTAACTCAGCTTCGAAATAATCTAGCACCGTCTTACCTATTGTTTCCTCTTCTGACTTCGCACCGATCAGTTCTACATTAGCCTTATTATTGATGATATGCCGGAACTCTGTATCCTTTATGTATATGTAATCTGGCAAATTGTCGATCAATGTCCGAAGCAGGTAGCGCTCCTGGCGCAATGATTCTTCAGCCAACTTACGCTGGGAAATGTCACGATAGTTGGCGACATATCCATTTACGTTTCGATCGTGTAAGAGATTGGTAACCACACCCTCAAGCCAGATGTAGTGACCATTCTTATGTTTAACGCGAATTTGAAAAGGTAGGGGCTGGCCGGGTTGAGCTGCCAGCTCTTCATAAAATTTTAAAAAGAATTCTTTATCATCAGGATGCACATAATTCGAGACTGGCTTTCGATGGCGTTCCTCAAAAGTATAACCAAGAATACGGGTGACAGAAGGACTTTGGTACAATACCGCTGAATTTTCGTCATTAACCACGATGCCATCTCCGATATTCTCGATCATGGCTCGAAAACGCTTTTCACGTTTTGCTACTTCTCTTTCTGCAACCTTCCGGCTTTCGATTTCCAATTGAAGTCTTTGATTTAGTTCGCTAAGCTCGGACGTGCGTTTCTTCACAATCGTTTCCAGGTTTTCGCTCAAACTTTCAACAGATTTCCTCCGGAAACTCACCGCTAGTAATACGCCTAATAGCGCTAGTGCTGCAATAACACGCAGCAACACGGCGACCCATTGTGTTGAATATTCAGTTTGAAATGGATCAACGAGAAAAATTATTCCAATAAGGATTGCAACGGACACCTCAAATAGAACGAGCGGTTTTAGTGACTCCCATTGTTTTGTTGATCCGAAACGTCGCCACAAAACCAGTTGAATCGCTATGAGGCATAGACCAATGAGAACACTGGAACAGATATTAATCCATGTCAATGCCTTTATTGGCGACACATCATCAGACAAGCCGTCCTGTGCTGATGCAACAAGCATTGTACAAAAAAAAGCAAGTGTTGCGGATAGCACTTTTTTTTTCATCTTGCCGCCTTACTTCTAGTATCCATGGATCGAATTTTATCGAAGCCTCCGATAATAAACCTTGCACAAAGGTTGAATGTTTAATCGCCGAACAATGGTGGTCTCTCGAAAAGTTAAAGTTGTCGCAACTGTGGTGTGGGTGTGCTATTATGGCATTGCTCAGGTAAGTTAATCGTTATCTCTTAAAATTCCTTTAAGGGCACGTCACTGTATTTAGCGCAAGTTGCTCTAAGGGTGAATTCAGACGTAAAATTTATCCTGCTGTTTTGACTAAATAGTCAAAAATTACCGGTGTGCCGCTACACTTGCTATTTCAAGTGCCTCATGCATTTCTTCTCTCGAAAGGGATGTAGGATTGTTTTTATTTTCGGTTATGGCAACAATTCGGTCAAAGTCTTTCGTCATTATCCCGAGTTCTGCAAGTGGCTGAATCCTCATCTCTGCAGTAAACGCACGGATAGTTTCAACTAAAGCATCAATCACATAGGGATCAGACTTATGTGCCATGCCGCCAGAAAAAATTCTACCGACTGTTGCATACTTAGCAAGAGTCTCGCTTAAATTTTCCCGGCGCAGTTTTCTCACGGTAATTTTGTTTACGGCATACATCAATGAGCTACAAATAACGCCATGCGGTATAGGGAAAAATCCTCCAATAGAGGAGGCAAATCCGTGAACAAGACCCAGCCCGGCATTCGTTAACGTCACACCGGATAAGTATGCTGACAACGCCATGCCTGTACGCGCTAAATAGTCAGATCCATCTCTGAAAGCAGGAAGCAATGACGATGATATGTTGGCTAAGCCCTCGAGTGCGAGTGCATCCGTAATTCTATTCGCATTCGAAGATAAATACGATTCAAGCAATTGCGTAAACGCATCCATGCCGCTGGCAGCCGTTGTAAACGACGAACAACTGAGGGTTAATGCGGGATCGATGATGGCCAAATCAGGAACGAACCTATTGTGGCGTAACGACCTTTTATAGCCATCGGGTCCAATCTCAGACAATACAGCATTTCTGGCCGCTTCGCTTCCGGTTCCCGCCGTGGTTGGTACCGCAATAAATGGAACTTTTACTCCCGGATGAACTTTTGAGCCCACACCTTCCAGGTAATTTTTTACTGTTTCGTTCAGTGGTATCATAGCGGATATCGCTTTGCCTGCATCCAGTGCGCTTCCCCCTCCGACCGCAACTACGACATCAGGCTTGAATGCTCCCAGATTTCGCACCGAATCATCCACCAGCCCTGGCGTTGGTTCTCCAGTAACGTACGTATGATTGTAAATCAGTTTCCTCGATTCAAATTGACCGATGAGTGCCTCGAAATGAGCAGATGAAGGAAAGGATGTTGCACCGGTTACAAGAAGAAATTTTGTACCATAGCTTTTTATAGCGTCGGGCAGAACGGAAATCTTCCCTTCCCCAAAATGTAAGAGCGGTGTCGGTGCGAATGCAAATGGCGTCATACTAAGAGCGTGCTGGGAATAACATGCGATGCCGAACGCCTTCACGCGGTTTGGCCATCCATGGCTCGACTGTATCACGCCATATCGCATAATGCGCTGTCTGCTTGTGTGCGACTACGGCTTCTTCCGATTCATATGCTTCGTAAAGTATGAACTTGGAAGAGTCATTGGCATCCTGAAGGATATCGAATCGAAAATTTCCAGGTTCCTTTATTGAATTCTCGTGATTCGTGCGACTGGCATGAATAAAAGCGTCAATGAATTCGGTTTTCACGTGTACGTGTACAATTGTTACGATCATAAGTCAGGTTTGGTAGCAAATTAGCAATCGCAATCAAAATTGCATGCAGCAAGTTTTAAATTCTATAAATACATATAAAATATTAACGACGCCAAGAAGATCTCGTATACATAACGAAGCTTGTGTAAATTGGTGCCAGTATGAAGAACCAGGGCCTGCTATTTATTCCGGACATCAGCGGTTTTACACAATTTGTGAATGAGACTGAAATCGATCACAGTCGTTTGATCATTCAGGAATTGTTGGAAATTCTGGTTAATGCAAATCAGATTGGCCTTGAAATTTCTGAAATTGAAGGAGACGCCATCCTGTTTTACAAGTTTGGAAACCCACCGGAGTTAAAAGATTTGTACAAACAGGTGGAAAAAATGTTCCTCGATTTTCACCGCAACATTTTAGCATATGAACGCCGGCGCTACTGTCAATGCAAGGCGTGTCTTTCCGCAATCAATCTGACCTTGAAAGTGATAACCCATTTTGGGGAATTCACCGATTACCAGGTAAAAGATTTTAAAAAACTTATTGGTCGGGATTTGATTGTTGCTCATCAGCTTCTTAAGAACGATATACCACAGCATGAATACTGGCTCGTTACAGAAAATCTATTGAAGGCTGAAGCTGAAAATTTACGAGACCTGAAATGGATATCGAGTTTGAAACAAACAGAAAGCGGTGTAATACCCTTTCATTATACTGAACTGGGTCAACTTAAGAAAAATATTCCACATGAGGTCGCATCTCAAAAACTGTATGATCAAATGTCAAAAATGTTTTCACTGCGACGTGAATTCGATACAGACATCATTACACTG
The DNA here is from genome assembly GCA_946478915.1 of uncultured Chryseolinea sp. The sequence continues at coordinate 2,077 of CAMLER010000091.1, read as the reverse complement.
TTTCATGCAACCGGAGATTTTCAGTACCGATCCCGTTGGGTTGAAGGTGTAAACGACGTCGAAGAATTAACCCACTATCTACCCAGAGTTGGGATGAAGTGTAAGGTCGTTACCCACAATGAGACGTTTGTGATTTACTCTAATGACTTTTCTTACAGCGACAACAAAATTGAATTTTGCGAGCGCGATGAAAAGAAAAATATGTGCCTCCGATATACGCTCGAAAAAATTCGTCCAAAGCGTACAAGCTTAACGCTGGACTACTATGTTAAAAATGACTTTCTAAAAAAGTTGTCATTTCGAATTTTAAAAGCTAACAAACTGAAAGGATTATACGAAAGATCAATTAAAAACCTTGACAGCCTTGTAGCCCAGCTTAAGATCCCAACCGCCATCTCAACTTAGTCTATCAACCACCCCCAATCTTCCAATCTTACAATCTTACAATCTTCTAATCTCCCATGAACTCCAACATCCAGGCACTCGCCCGCATCGCGCGCCGAAAAGAACGAATGATCATAGGATTAATGTCCGGAACTTCATTAGATGGACTCGATGTTGCACTGTGTAAAATTTCAGGGCATGGCAGAGCGACGAATTTGACGTTGTCGAGGTTCGATACTGTTTCGTATTCCGATGAAGTAAAAACCAGAATCAGGGAAGTTTTTGCCAAGCCTCAAGTGAACTTTCAGCGTCTTTGCGAATTGAATGCATGGATTGGGAGGCTCCATGGTGACCTTGTACTTGGATGCCTGAAGAAGTGGAAGATAAAGCCAGAGGCTGTGGATGTCATTGCATCGCATGGCCAAACTGTTTTTCATTCGCCGAAAGCAATAACGGTAGGGGCATCTATCGATTCGACCTTTCAGGCCGGCGATGGAGATCATGTTGCGGTAACTTCAGGAATCATAACCCTCAGTGACTTTCGTCAGAAGCATATCGCCGCAGGTGGTGAAGGAGCTCCCCTCGCGGTGTATGGCGATTACCTTTTGTTCTCAAAAAAAGGCGAAGACCGGATCATGCTTAACATCGGTGGAATTGGCAATTTTACTTATTTGCCAGGATCACTGGATCCATCCAAAGTCTTTGTAACTGATACCGGGCCGGGCAATACACTGATCGACCAGGCCGTTCAGAAGCATTTGCCAAATATGCATTTTGACAAAGATTCGAATATTGCCAAGTCAGGAACAGTGAATAACAGATTGTTGGAAGCACTGACTGCAGACAGGTTTTTCGAACTTCCTTTTCCGAAAACAACCGGCCCTGAACTCTTTAATTTAACTTATCTGGATCGGGCTATGCAACAAACACAAACAACTTCAATTTCTCTTGAGGATATGCTGGCCACGCTGACACGCTTTAGTGCCGAAACAATTGCAAAGAGCGTTAAACGTGTTGTTAAATCCCGAAAGGCCAAGATTTACCTGAGCGGTGGCGGAGCACACAATCCCTTGATGTTGGAAGGCATAAAATCAGTTTTACCGAATGCGGCGTTCCATGAAACTGGTGAGCTTGGTATCCCGGGTGACGCAAAGGAAGCTGTACTGTTTGCGGTCCTGGCGAACGAGAGTTTAGCAGGCGGCAAACTAAATTTCGGCCGTAGGTCCAAGGTCCCAACGGTATCGATGGGCAAAATTTCATTTCCAGATTGAGTGCATGACCTTGTCCATTTTCCATTAGTACCAAATCAAAATGCTGACAATGTCAAAACAACTTCAGACTCTCCAGTCTATCTGAATACTCCGGCCTGCCTGCTCTTGAAAGGATTTCAACTGAGCGCCGTAGAAGAAAAACATCAATCTGTCCAACGCTCTTGTTGCTTGCAATATTTGCTTCGACTTGTATAAAATTCCAATCAAATAAATCGCTTGACAATTGCTGGGCCTCTGTCGTTCGACCCATCGCTAGTAAAAGATCTGCTGTCTGCAAATTGGAAAAAGACGGTTTTAGGTGCGCGGAATAAAGATCGCGCAGAGCCTTATCCATAACTTCATTTGCTTTTTCCTCCTTTCCTTCATACAACAAACCAGCAACTAAAAGATTGAACGCGGATCTCAGTGGATCAATCATCCTG
>CAMLER010000090.1 GCA_946478915.1 uncultured Chryseolinea sp. | reverse complement strand
TGTGCTTTTTTCAAACGCAGAATTATTTCCCAGCGATAAAAAAGGAATCTTCGCGACGATGCATATGACACGACAAGGTGTAATACTATCCGAGATTGATTTCAATCCCTGAGTTCAGTTGAGAAATATCCAAGCCGGGTGTATATTTATCTTCGATTTTTGATGTCCCAAATCCAAGAATTATTCTTCACAACTTCTTACTGTTAATCCTATGCCAACGCACAAAACTGGAATAATACGTTATGAGGAAAAATTTCGGGATCAGGTACTGGCGGTTTGGGAAAGATCCGTTTTAGCGACACATGATTTTCTGGATCCTACGGACTTTAACTCCATCAAAGAAATTGTCCACACAATAAACTTCACTGCGTTTCAAGTTTATTGTCTGGTGGTTGATCAGAAAGTGGCCGGATTTGTTGGCGTTGCAGATAGGAAGGTTGAAATGCTTTTTTTAGATCCATTGTTTCTTGGACAAGGGCTTGGTAAGAAATTGATGGACTTTGCGATGATCGAACTAAATGCAAACAAAGTGGATGTTAATGAGCAGAACCTTAATTCCGTAAGATTTTACAAGAAATTTGGTTTTGAGACCTATGAGAGAACTGAAAAAGATGATCAGGGTAAAAGCTATCCATTGTTGAGAATGCACTTACAGACAAAACTTTAGCGAATTGAGGTTGCGTTACTTAATAGGTACAATTCCTGGTGAGTAAAATTGACAACCCACTCTCACCGGGGGCGAAGCCAACACTAATCTGAAGACCTCCAATAGAAGTTTTTTCCATCCTAGGGTTGATGGTTTTTGATTTTGTATCAAAGGTCCCAGCGTATCGACAAGAGATTACATTGAAAATTTTCAGCCTTGGATGTGGTAATTTACAGTTAGAGGCTTTCGTGCCAACTTAAAATATAATCAGCCACTTTTTCCCATCCAGGCTCTCCGCAGATGAAGTGGCTTTTGTCTTCAAATATTTTCAAATCTACCCGACCACTATTACCAGAATATGTCCTTGCAATCATTTGGGTTAATGATGGGGGAAAAATCTTATCTTTTCCACCCCCGATGAATAACAATGGAACATGCTGTTTCTTGAAATCTATGTTCGCGAATGAGTTTAGAACAAGTTGTCTACTTACCTTAAAACTTTCCGGAACAGCAGTGGCCTCAAATGCTTTTGCCTTTTCGCCATCCGGTAAGGTATTGAAGAAAGCATTGTTATACCATTCCCGACTACCCATGAAAAAGTCATTGCTGGAAAAAAATCCAAACGCAGGTAGTACGACCTTAATGGTTGAAAAGGGGGGAAAGACATTTTTCGGTGGCGCACCGTCAATGCTCACTGCAGCTGAAGCCTTACCCAACTCCACTAATTTCAGCGTAGCCATTCCGGCCATGGAATGACCGATGACCAGAGGTTTTTCGGGCAACGTGTCAATGAGGTTGCTGATATTTTGAACAACATCAATAAACCCGGTCTTCGTGAGGTCCGGGTGAACCTTAGCACGCAGATCGGCCGGGTTTCCGTCATGCCCAGGATTAGCGGGTGCGTGAACGACATAGCCTTTTCCCTCGAGATATTTTTTCCAATTGGTCCAACTGGTATTGTTCACGAAGTTACCGTGAATGAGAACGATCGTTTTGGTTTTTTTCATAAAGGAAGTTTAGACCTACAACTTCACTGGTGCGGAACATAACTAAAGTAGCCAATCGATTCTTACGAATAAAGAAATTCAACAACAAAAATTTAGGCAATCGCTACACTCGTTTGCATAATAAGATAACTAAATCGAAGTTCTATTATTTGGTAAGTCTTAAGTGTGTGTCGCGCTACTTTCGAAATTTTCTTCGATCGCATTTATGTAACATATACGGAAGATTTTTTCTTAGACATCTTATGAAATACTAAACAACAGCCTTGAACCGTGTCAAAAAAGATTAATCCTATGGGGTTCACATCTTAAGTGCCTCTTTGTGTTGTGTCGTGTGGTCTGTGCTTTCCATTAACAAAAAAAAATAGATTGGCCAGCCTTTATCAGAATAGCAACTAATCGATGAACCGCGATTAGAGTAGTTAAACAGCTGGAACCTCAGAAGGTATTTCGAGATCAAGAATGAATTTAGTGTCCACTAAAAATAAACTAAACAACGCAGATTATGAAGGTGATGAAGGAGTTGAAAATTTTAAGTTTTTTGTCCCTGGTCCTATTATTCATGGCTTCGTGCGGAGATGATGAAGACAAAGCCAGAATTGTGGTACGGCTTACAGATTCGCCGGGGGACTACGAAGCGGTGAATGTGGATATCCAGGACATTCAGGTAAATGCGAGCGACGATGGCGAAAGCGGTTGGAGATCTTTGCCAAATGTTAACAAAGGGGTCTACAACCTTCTTGATTTGACAGACGGTACCGAAACAGTATTAACCAGTGCGGAATATCCTACAGGAAGAATAAATCAGATTCGTATCGTGCTGGGAAATGAGAACTCAGTTATGATCGATGGTGATTCCTATGCACTGGAGACACCGAGCGCACAGCAATCGGGGCTAAAACTTCTTTTAAATGCCGATCTTACCAACGGTATTACCTATGCAATTTTGCTCGATTTTGATGCAGCGCTATCGGTGGTAAAAAATGGTAACGGCCAGTACATTCTCAAGCCCGTTGTCAAGGTCGTGTCAGAAGCAATGGACGGTGCGATCGAAGGCAGTGTGGTACCTGCCGAGTTGAATGTAGCAGTGTTTGCCATTTCTGGAACAGATACGTTAGGTACAAGCTATATTCCTTCAGGCACCAGCGGCTTTTTCCTTGGCGGGCTTCCGTCCGGTAGCTATACCGTGTCATTCGACCCGGGTGAATTGTCAAATTACAACGGAAAGGTTCTTGAAAGTACTGTTGTCACCGTCGGGTCTGTCACGAATGTTGGCGATATAGAGTTGTTATCAAAATAAAAGGCTCACGAAATTTAACTTCAAAGAGAACCGGAAGTAACTCATCCGGTTGTCTTTGAATTTCTTTTTAAGCCATGGACGTCGGAACAAAAAATGTCGAGGAATATTATTTAAAACCAGACCATCAATGAAAAAGATCTTATCTTACAGTACTGTCCTTCTTGGTGCTTTTATTCTTTTAGCGAGTTGTGCAGGACCTGTGATTGTGGAAAGCTCTCCAAAAAAAGTGCCTCCGGGACAAATGAAAAAAGTGACGGGTAGTCAATCAGCAAAACCCTATGCCCCGGGCCAGCAAAAGAAAAAGCATTGATCTGCGCGCAGGTTGAGCTGAATGTAGTCTATTTTCATAGTGAATCAATCTCTATCCTGAGTCAACAAAAACTTTATTTTTGTTAACAAACAGGAATAGTTATGTACAGAATGATTTTGTTATTGATGTGGTTGATTACCATCGCCGTTTTCTGCGTTTTAGTTTATGCGCAAATATTTGCAGGTCACGATAGTATGTTTTGGAAGTACCGCTATGTAATGGTCATTTTTTTTATTGTTGTCGGAAGGAATACGCTAATCGCTTCCGGACGTTGGAACATCAGAAAAAAATAGCGACATCAATTTTAGATATTAAGAGTATGCGCGCCGGCTTTTACATTTTCAAGGATTGAGACCAATGCCGGAATATTTTTTGTAATTTGTTTGAATTGAGCTGCAGAAAACCCCAGTGAACGAGCCAGCGATCATTGCAAAATCTAAATAAATAATATGTTAGATGATCCCGCGATAAGAACGTCGCTGTTAAAGATTCATGCCTTTTCAGAAGAACAGCTTGGTGTCTTTATGGATAAAGTCACCTATAGAAGTATTGCCAGGAAAGAGTTGCTGCTAAAAGAAAATCAGGTATCAGACGGTATCACATTTGTTCTGGCAGGCAGCTTTCGATTCTATAAAAGGATTAATGATAGCGAATTGACCATAAAGTTTTTTGTCGAGAGCAATTGGATGGCAGACCTTGAAAGCCTGTTGACGCAACAACCATCTCAAGGAAATATAGAAGCAATTGAAGATTCGGAAATTGCTTCAATTACATTGCGCGACATTCATAGGCTTATGGACACCCATCCCTGCTTTCGTATGCTAAATGGACTAATGGCCGACCTGACAATTCCCACCTCTTATATTGCAGCAATCAATTCAAAAAGTCCGGATGAAAGATACAAAGAACTCTTATTGAAACATCCCAATTGGATAAATCGCTTTCCGCAAATGCTAATCGCTTCATACCTGGGAATGACACCCGAGACATTGAGTAGAGTAAGAGGCAGGATGAGATGATTTCTTGATTGTAATCAAGTGTGAGAAAGAAATTTAAAGAGCATTTTTGTAAGACATTCTCAAAAAATCAATCAAAAGTAAATCATGATGAATTTTACCAACCTGGTTCCTAATGTTTATTATGTAGATATTAATGACGGGCTCAAACTATTTATTGATTGTCTTGGATTTAAGATCGGACACGAAGAATTGAAGTCAAAGAATCCCTTTTGCGTGATCGAAAGGGAGGGGCTACAGATGTACCTTTTTGAAAATCGGGAGCTGGCAAAGGAACACAATCCTGAATTCAGATTGGTAACCAATCGTATTGATGATGCATACAAGAAAATAAGTTCATCACATCCTGAGTTTCTACACCCAAATCTTAGTAAAGTTACGCTTCGTCCCTGGGGAGCAAAAGAATTTGCACTGAGGGATGACCAGGTCTGCATCATTATTCAGCAATGGTGAATCGTTAAAAGAGATATTGAGCACAGCTATCCGGCAACTTTGCTAAATTGTCTCAATTAATGAAGTTGGTGTGATGATATCTCGAAATCCTTTGATAAAAGTAATTGCGATCGCCGTTCTTGCGATAATTTTATCTTGCTGTGCCCGCGAGCAACGCGACCAGTCGCATGAAACGATCGTATCAACCTCCAGACCTGAAGATAATCGCTTTACGCCCGTCTCGCTCACAGCAGAGGGCGACCTCGATGAGCCCATGATGTTTCAGGTCGCGGACGATCATTCTGTTTACATCATCGAAAGAAAAGGGGCTCTTAAAAAATATGACCCGTCTTCAAAATCGGTAATCACAATCGCGACCTTTTCGGTTTTTACCGAAAATGAACAGGGCCTAATCGGACTTGCGCTCGATCCCAACTTCTCCACTAATCATTGGATCTATCTTCAATATGCTCCGTTGGATGAAAAAGTCTTTAAGCTGGTTCGCTTTGATTTAGTGGGAGATAGGCTGGTGGAAGGTTCTGAAAAAGTGTTGCTCACTATCCCGGTTGACCGCGAAAACACCAGCCATACCGGTGGAGGGATGGCATGGGATAAGGATAAAAACCTCTACCTGACAGTGGGAAACAACACAGGAAACCGGCTCACTGCACAGACCGACGAACGTCCGGGCTATGCGCATCTTGACGATCAGCGAGGTGCTGCGAATACTAACGACCTGCGAGGGAAGATCCTGCGCATCCATCCGGAGGCTGATGGTACATACACCATACCCAAAGGTAATTTGTTCCCTGAAGGCACGGCTAAAACACGTCCTGAGATTTACACCATGGGTCACCGGAATGTCTGGCGTGTTTTCGTCGATAGTAAAACGGGTTGGATCTACTGGGGTGAAATCGGTCCCGACCAGGACAAAGATACAGAAGCCGGACCACGAGGATATGACGAACAAAACCAGGCAAAGGGCCCCGGATTTTTCGGCTGGCCTTACTTCATCGCGGATAACCAGCCCATACCAAAATATGATTTTATCAATAATAAAGTAGGAGAGAAACTTGATCCAGTGAAGCCGGTTAACACTTCGCCAAACAACACAGGACTGCGCGAATTACCTCCCGCACAACCAGCATTGATCTATTATCCTTATGCTGTCTCTGAAAAATTTCCGCTTGTAGGTTCAAGCTCACGCTGCGCAATTGGTGGTCCCATTTACCATCGGGATGATTTTAAGAATCCTGAAAGACCATTTCCGCACTATTATGAAAATAAATGGTTAATGGCTGATTACTCACGTTTCTGGATTATGGCCGTTACGTTAGATGAGGATGGGAACTACCAATCGATGGAAAGATTTGCTCCGCATTACAATCCTGTTCAGCCGCTGGATATAAAATTCGGTCCGAGTGGTGACCTGTATGTTCTGGAGTATGGCAGCAACACGATCAGATCAGCAAAGGAATCTCGTTTGGTGAGGGTAGAATATACTGCCGGAAACCGGAAACCCGTTGTGCAGGTATCTGCTACTAAAAAAGGAGGAGCCGTGCCGTTCAGTACCCAATTGCGCTCAACGGGCACGGTAGACTATGACAAGGATCGATTGGAATATACCTGGAAGATCGAAGGAGGAAAACAGCCCATAACGGAATCAGGTGAAAATCCGACGATCATGTTGACCGAGCCTGGATTGTATACCGCTACCTTGACAGTACGTGACACCGAAGGTGCATCGGGATCAGGATCGGTACAACTTGTGGCTGGAAACGACCCGCCTGAAGTTAGACTTAAGTACAACGGTAATGCTACATTCTTTTTCCCTCAGTCGACCATAGACTATGAAATTACTGTGAAGGATAAAGAAGATGGAACGGTTGGTAGAGGAATCAACATTGAGGATGTGGCCATTAGTATAGATTATGCATCGGAGGGATTTGATGCCATGCAACTGAGTCATTCCGAGCTTGAAGAGGCCGGCAGGTATGCGGTGGCACAAAGTATGATCCTCGGAAGTGATTGCAGAACATGCCACACTACAGATGTGAAGGCAGTTGGACCATCATTTATGCAGATAGCAGAACGATATAACGGGAAGGCTGGAAGCAAGGATGCCCTCGCAGAAAGGATCGTTAACGGCAGCACAGGTATCTGGGGAACTGATAACAATATGCCAGCGCATCCGTCGATGAGTTTGACTGATGCGCGTACAATTGCAGCGTATATTTTGAACATTAACCGTAAATCGGGTGCTGCATTGCCGGGAAAGGGTAGATATATGCTCAACGTTCCGAAAGATGATAGCGGAAAGGGTACATACATTTTCCGCGTTGCCTATACCGATCGTGGTGCCGGCGAAATTCCACCGCTAACCACAGATACAGTATTATTGCTTCGAAGTCCGTTGTTAATTCCCTTGAAGGCTGACTCGATAGGCGGTGGAGCAATTCGTGATCAGCTTGATGAATACGTGTTTGTCACCGCACGACCGAACTCATTTATTGCATTTAATTCAATAGATCTTTCAGGAATTCGGGAAATTTCGTTCCGCGCAAATTGGCACCTTTATGATATCTATTCCGGTGGTAAAATTGAGATAAGACTTGATGGTCCTGGAGGCGAGTTGATAGGGGAGACGACAATCGAAAGAGAACAGTTCAATACAAGATACCGGGGACTGTTCGACGGGCTTACGAATCCGGATGCTGATCAGAAAGAAAGAATGAAGCGTTATGCACCGCTTGATCCTTCAAAGTTTTTTGCTCGAGGATCCGACAAAAATTCTTTCACTATTCCATCAACTGCCAGGGTAAAGGAGACTTCATCTGTTCATGATGTGTATTTTGTGTTCGAAGGTGAAACGGCAGAAAGCAATGCAGCATTATTTCCGCTGGCAGAGATTCAATTGAGAACAGAAATTAATTGAGATTAAGAAATGAAAGGCATTCTTTATCCTCTACTATTCGTGTTTGTTTTTTATTGTTCCGGCAGTCTCTATGGGCAGGAATCTTTCACTAACTCGATTGGAATGGAATTCATAAGAGTCGAACCTGGTACAATGATCGTTGGTGAATTCAGACCTCCCTATCCTGTTCCCGATGATACAGTAAAAGGAGCGGATAGACCTACTGTAATGTGGATGGGCGAAGGCCGACCGTATAATGCAGCTGAGTTTAGACTCGCAGGTGAGATGGCAAAGCGTGATGCTTTAGAAGGTTTCCAGGTGAAACTGGATAGACCCTATTACCTTGGAAAATTTGAAGTGACCCAGGGACAATGGAAGAAAATTATGGGAAATAATCCGTCTACGTTCAGGACCGGACCGAGTGCAGATACTTACCCCGTTGAGGGTGTTTCATGGAGTGATGCAAAAGAGTTTGTTAAGAAGTTGAATAAGATCGAAAAGACGAAGCGCTATCGACTGCCATCAGAATTTGAATGGGAGTTTGCGGCACGCGCTGGAGCAACCAGCGATATACCATGGGATCAGATCCAGGCGTCTGCAAACCTTTCGAAAACCTCAACATCATCTGTTGGCTCGATGCAGCCTAACGCCTGGGGGTTTTATGACATGCTCGGAAATGTGTGGGAATGGGTGGAAGACTACTACAATGAAAAACTATTTGCTGACCCAGTACCACCGTTGCGAGGGAGCCAGCATGTGCTCAAAGGCGCGTCGTTCACAGGTGATGTAAAGAATGCCACCTATATGACTCATGCAGCAGGGCCGGGTAACGGCTGGGATATTGGATTCAGGGTGTTGCTTGAAACGGAGGATATGACAAGATGAGGTTATCTATAGCTATCATAGCAGGGATTTTACTTCTAACCACATGTTCGCGAGCGCAGGTTCCTAAAGGCTTTAAGCCAATCTTCAATGGGAATAACCTCAAAGGTTGGCATACGAGCAGAACTTCTCATCAGGGTACGACCGGCAATTTTTATGTTGAAGATGGGTCGATCGTATTGAAGCAGAATCCATACGGACAGGGTGGTGTACTGCTCACCGACAAAAAGTATACAGACTTCGAATTGTATGTTGAAGTAAAGATCGATTCCTTCTGTAATGGCGGAATCTTTCTGCGGTCAACGGAAAGTGGGCAGGCATACCAGATCGAGCTGGCGAATCCTGGAGGTACGGGAGCTTTGTTTGGAGAAGCAATGCAGATCAGCCAATCAGTGAAGCCTGAAAATTTAGAAGATGTATGGAAGCCCGATGATTGGAACGCATTCCGGATACGTATGGTCGGAGCAGTTCCGACGATCACCCTATGGATCAACGGTCAAAAGATGTGGGAGATAACGCAGCCTAAGAATGACTTCACTGCGGGTGCCATTGAAGGTATGATTGGTTTGCAATCGCACTGGACGGCCTTGTATCAGCCGATTCCCAAAGGCTTTAATATGCCAGGGGCTTGGCGACCGGGAGCGGCACATCGATTCAGGAACATAGCCGTAAAAAAATTGAATTGACTTTAATCGTTATGGACTTGCGTTCGGGAAGCCATAATGCGAAAAGATGTCGAGAGCTGCTTTGCTCTTGATGAATTCAAAAAATGTTGCAGCGAGCTTATTATTTTTTCCGTGTAGGGTGATTACAGCGCCCTGTGCCAATGGCTGATGACTTTCATTCGGAATGATAAAGTATTTCCCCGCTTCATTTTCCATGTTGGGTGACAGCGCCAGGGAAAGTGCAATAATACCGATATCGGCTGCGCCAGTTGAAGCAAACTGCGCGGTCTGCGAAATGTTTTCTCCGTAGACAAGCTTAGGGGTGATCGATTCAGATAGTTTATAAAATGTTAAACTTTCAAGAGCACGCTTGCCGTACGGCGCATGCAACGGATTGGCTATTGCTATCTTCTTGATAGCCGGATCAATTAATGACTGTATTCCATTTTTCCGAGGATCTATTTTCTTGCTCCAAATAACCAATCTTCCGGTCGCATAGTGATAAATTTCTGAAGAGGTTTTTCTTTGTTGCTTTAGCCTTTCAGGATATAGCATGTCGGCGGAGAAAAAGATATCGAACGGAGCGCCGTTAATTATTTGTTCGGTCAATTTTCCCGACGAGCCATAGGTGACATCGACCTTTCCCGTGTGAATCTTGGAAAACACATAGATAACCGAATCAAGGGTAAACTTCAGGTCAGACGCGGCAGCGATCAAAAGCCTGCCCTGCGCCTTTGAGTAGATCGGCGTTAGAGCTAAAAACAAAATGGCGAGAATGATTCGCATTGCGTGAGACATTAATATTGGTTATAACGTTGCTGGATACCGTTATGTATTAACGGATACATCGAAATATAGGTAGAGTTTATTGATTTTTGAGATTGAGAAAACAGATTTTACCCCACAGTATCCTAATTGCCTTTGCCAAGAAAGTTGCTTTGCTCAGAGAATAGTTTTATGAATACAGGGTCACAACGTCCATTAAGATCATAGAAATCACAACGCATGTCACTTACGTTGTGGATCGTTGTGTCTACTTTTTTGTGTCGTGACCCTGCATTAAAAAGTTCGCAAGGTGTTTCTCTCATAGAAAGTTTTTTTACCTGCTTGCCCGGTTCTTTTCAACATACTGTCGCACGGTTCCAACCGGTGCGATCCAAATCCCATTAGTTGGATCCTTTGCGTATTCAAGCAGTTTCTTCAACATGGAAAGTCGCGTGGTTTGCGGACCAGACTCATTCATCTCATGTCCAGCGAGGACCAGCCACTGTCCATTTTTCACGGCGGACTCAATCGCCGGAAGTATTTGTTCAAAATCTTTTCCGTCGCTTTCTACGCCAGTCAATTGAGCAAAGTCACAGTATGCCGGATCGTTTGGTGCTTCGCTTAACCAAAGGCGCCCGCTGGAAAATGATGTTGCAACGACGGGTACGTAGCTTTTCGTTTCTTTTCCCCGGCCTACAAATGTTTGACCGCAAGGGTAGGCAAACTCTGTGCACTCAACACCCAGTAATTCACGAATCTCTTTATTGGCCTGCAACAGTTCCTCTTGCATCTGCTGTAGTGTATAATCTTCCAGGGCAGTAGCTCGGGCCCAGGGAAAATTTCCGGAACATGGGTGTTTGAGGGAATGGTTGGCAATTTCGTGACCGCTGGCTACAGCTTTTTTCCATTCATTTAGATTCTGGCGCACAGCATTTGGTACAACGTAAAAGGTTCCCTTGATTCCAAATTGATCAAGCAAGGTCGTGCCGCCCTTTACCTGGCTTGCACGGCCGTCATCAAACGTCAGACTTATCGCAGCTTTTTTGCCATCTGGCCAGGAGAATTTTTGTGGTTGCGCTGCTGACGAGCCAGGCATAAGTATAAGGAACATTGCAAGCAGCTGAAATATCTTTTGAGAAGCCTGTCTGTATAGCTTGTCGGACAAAGTCAAATCTTTATAGAAGGAAATCGGGGATATGAAGAGTGTAGTCGTGTCCATTCTGCAAGCGCTGTTGTTGGGATAATTTAATTATTAAATACTTAAAATGCATTTCGATTAATTTTTTAGGGTTGCTTAAGTTAGTTGACGGTAAAATTGCTTTTTGAGGCCAACTCTCAGCAATTTGTCTGTGAGAACGAACGACATTTTCTCTTTAGTTGATCTCGTCAGCTATGATTAAAAAATATGTTTGCAAGATGATCTTATTTGAGGAACTAAGACCAGAAAATATGCCGTGCCTGACGGCACTCCCTGAATCACATCATTTATCTTTCTACCGATATGCCGTCCCTGACGGGACTTTAATGTTTTTTGTGGACAACGGTTCAGCAATTTGTTTGTGAAAGGAACGACATATTTCTTTAATTGATCTGGTCAGCTATGATTAATAAATGTTCGTATAACGATCTTTTTTTGGGAAACTTAAGCCAGAAAATATGCCGTGCCTAACGGCACTCCCTGAATCACATCATTTATCTTTCTACCAATATGTCGTCCCTGACGGGACTTTAATGTTTTTTGTGGACAACGGTTCAGCAATTTGTTTG
>CAMLER010000089.1 GCA_946478915.1 uncultured Chryseolinea sp. | reverse complement strand
CCAAGCGTTACGCGTTTTGCTTTCTGCGTTATCCTTTCTGATTTAACGCCCACCCAAGCTGTCTGCTGTCTGCTGTCAGCTGATAGCTTTTCAAACATCCAACAATCTGTCGATATTTACGTGCGTCCTCACTACCCTAACTCTCATGAATATTGGAACACTAATACTGGCAGCAGGTTCATCCAGTCGTATGGGCCGATCGAAGCAGCTTCTGGAAATCAATGGCGAACCAATGCTCTGTAGATGTCTTAAGATTGCCTTGACAGCGAATCCTGACAATGTTGTTGTGGTGCTGGGCGCAAATGAAAAGCCCCATCGCGAGATAATTGAAAAGTTTCCGGTGAAAATTATTTCAAACCACTTTTGGAAAACAGGTATGGGGAGTTCAATAAAAACCGGGCTCAATTATTTAATTCAATCCGGTGTTGAGCTTGATGCCGTGATCATTCTGGTCTGTGATCAACCCTCCCTCTCCGCCGAACACCTGCAACGCCTGACGGATACTTTTACGGGCACACAAAAGCCCATTGTCGCTTCTGCTTATGCAAACTCCAGCGGTGTACCTGTACTTTTTGGGAGAACATTCTTTTCCAATCTTCTGCTGCTTCCTGATGACCAGGGCGCCAAAAAATTAGTGCAACAATTCCCCGAGCGGGTGGAACTCGTCGACTTCCCCGAAGGCGCACATGATCTTGATACGGAAGAGGATCTTCAGAAATACCTCAGAAAGACATAGTCACACCGTTAACGCTAAAATGAATTAACCGTACCGAGGTTTCTAAATACGTCCAGTCAAATTCAAAAAAAAAGTCATTGGCTAGCGGCCAATGACTTACTATATCTTGATAACGTCTATCTACACTTTTATCTCTACATCAACTCCACTGGGTAATTCCAATTTCATCAACGCATCGACGGTCTTCGCGCTATTAGAATAAATATCAACGAGACGCTTGTAGGTGCAAAGTTGGAACTGCTCACGCGCTTTTTTGTTTACGTGCGGTGAACGAAGCACTGTGAATTTTTCTTTCTCAGTTGGCAGCGGAATAGGTCCGCTAACCACAGCACCTGTTGCTTTTACTGCTCTAACGATCTTTTCAGATGACTTGTCAACCAGATTATGATCGTAGGATTTTAGTTTTATTCTAATTTTTTGGTTCATACTATCTTTTTAAGGAAATCGCCTAAATCCTCTACAAAATTACTTCGAAACTGCTGCGCCCTTCACTTCTTCAATTACTTTCTCTGCAAGGTTCTTTGGAACTGGTGCATAGTGTGAGAACGTGAGCGAAGCAGAAGCTCGTCCGGATGTTATTGTCCTGAGGTCTGTAACGTACCCGAACAACTCCGCGAGCGGGACATCTGCCTTAATTACCTGAGCGCCTGACCGTGTATCCATACCTTTCATGACGCCACGTCTTCTGTTGAGGTCACCCGTAACAGAGCCTGTAAATTCATCCGGAGAAAGTACTTCAACACTCATGATCGGTTCAAGCAGTTGAGGAGCACATTTCTTTGCTGCCTCTTTAAACCCAATACGTGCAGCTAATTCAAATGATAAAGAATCGGAGTCAACATCATGGTAAGAACCATGGAACAACCTCACCTTCATCGAATCAACCTGGTATCCGGCCAAAGGACCATTAACCATCGACTGCTCAAATCCCTTCTGGATTGCCGGAATAAATTCGCGCGGAATAACACCACCGACAATATCATTAACAAACTCCAGCCCGTCTTTACCATCTTCACGAGGTCCAAGTTCGAACAGGATATCAGCAAACTTACCACGACCACCAGTCTGCTTCTTGTATACTTCTTTATGTTCAACAGATTTTGTGAGCGCTTCTTTGTAAGCAACCTGAGGCGCGCCCTGGTTGATCTCTACTTTGAATTCGCGTTTCAATCTGTCAATAATAATCTCAAGGTGCAATTCGCCCATTCCGCGAAGGATGGTCTGACCGGTTTCACGATCAGTATTCACCCGAAGGGTCGGATCTTCCTCGATCAATTTTGCTATTGCCATACCAAGCTTATCAACGTCTGCTTGTTTCTTAGGCTCGATAGCATATCCAATAACTGGCTCAGGGAATACCATTGACTCAAGAACTACCTTATTCTTTTCATCGCAGAGCGTATCACCTGTTTTGATATCTTTAAATCCAACAACTGCTCCGATATCACCCGCGGAAAGTCTTTCAATCTGATTTTGCTTGTTGGCGTGCATTTGGAATACGCGCGAAATACGTTCCTTTTGTCCAGAGCGGGTGTTGTAAATGTATGAACCCGATTCAAGCACACCGGAATAGGCGCGAATAAAACACAAACGTCCTACGAATGGATCCGTTGCAATCTTAAATGCAAGAGCAACGAACGGAGCTTTTTCATCCGGCTTAATAGGAACTTCAGTATCGTTATCCGGATTTGTACCGACGATGGTATCCTTATCCATTGGTGAGGGCAGTAACTCCATCACATAGTCAAGCATCGTTTGTACACCTTTATTCTTGAAAGAAGATCCGCAGACCATAGGGACAATTGCCATGCTAATGGTTGCCTCACGGAGCGCTTTCAGGATCTCCGCTTCTGATATGGAGTTCGGATCCTCAAAGAATTTTTCTAACAGTGTTTCGTCAAATTCAGCGACAGACTCCAGGAGTTTTTCCCTGTATTCTTTTGCTTCCTCCACCATGTCATCCGGGATCGGAACAACTTCGTAAGTCATGCCCTTATCCTGCTCATTCCAAATTATTCCTCTGTTATTGATGAGATCAACAACACCGCGAAAGTTTTCTTCTGATCCAATTGGTAACTGCAGAGCAACGGCTTTACTTCCCAACTTTTCCTTTACCTGCTTGCACACACCTAAAAAGTCCGAACCTGCACGGTCCATCTTGTTAACGAAACCGATACGCGCAACCTTGTAATTATCAGCAAGGCGCCAGTTGGTTTCTGATTGAGGCTCAACACCATCAACCGCGCTAAATAAGAATACGAGTCCATCGAGTACACGCAGCGAGCGGTTTACTTCAACAGTAAAGTCGACGTGGCCGGGTGTATCAATAATATTTACGTGGTAATCGTTATTTCTATATTTCCAGTATACAGTAGTAGCGGCCGAGGTAATAGTGATACCGCGTTCCTGCTCCTGAGCCATCCAGTCCATTGTCGCGGCTCCATCGTGAACCTCACCAATTTTATGGTTCACGCCCGCGTAATAGAGTATGCGCTCCGTTGTAGTAGTCTTACCCGCATCGATGTGAGCGGCAATACCAATGTTTCTAGTATATCTTAAATCTCTGGCCATCTATCACTCCTATTAGAATCTGAAATGGGAAAAAGCCTTATTCGCTTCAGCCATACGGTGGGTATCATCCTTCTTCTTTATGGCTGCCCCTTCGCCTTTTGATGCGGCGATAATCTCAGCTGCCAACTTATCCATCATTGTTTTTTCACCTCTCAAACGGGCGTAGTCAATTAACCATTTAATGCTAAGGTTGATCTTGCGCTCGGGACGAACTTCCACAGGCACCTGAAATGTTGCCCCGCCAACCCGACGGCTTTTTACCTCAACGGCTGGAGTAAGATTACTCATTGCGCGCTTCCATACTTCAATACCGTTCTCGTTAGTCTTCTTCTCAACCAACTCTACAGCGTCATAGAAAATAGTGTAGGCGACGCTTTTTTTACCCTCTTCCATCAGGTAATTAACAAACTTAGTAACCAACGTATCCTGGAATTTAGGATCAGGAAGTAAGTATCTCTTCTTTGGTTTTGACTTTCTCATCGTCTTCTAAAGATTATTTTTTCTTAGGTGCTCCTTTTGCGGGGGCTGCAGCTGCTGCTCCTGGCTTAGGTCTCTTAGCACCGTATTTTGAACGGCTTTGTTTACGTCCATTAACGCCAGCGGTATCAAGTGCGCCGCGAATAATGTGATAACGGACACCTGGAAGGTCCTTTACCCTACCACCTCTGATCAACACAATAGAGTGCTCTTGAAGATTATGGCCTTCACCCGGAATATATGCATTGACCTCTTTGCCGTTAGTCAGGCGCACGCGGGCTACTTTTCGCATTGCCGAGTTAGGTTTTTTTGGCGTCGTCGTGTAGACACGGGTACAAACGCCGCGGCGTTGCGGGCATGAATCCAAGGCCGGAGATTTTGACTTAAACGTCAATTTCACCCTTCCTTTTCTTACAAGTTGTTGAATGGTAGGCATTTATGTTTAACTTTTTTAACCTCTGAAAATTAGGATTGCAAAGGTATCATAAGTAACAATGGATGCAAAACGTTTTGTTAACTTTCCGATGAACTTTCCGAAAGTTTAATACATATCTGGTTAGCCGTACGGGTGCTGGACTTTCGGAAAGTGCTCAGAAAAATCTACGCCTCCCCCACCGTTCCCCCGAAGTTCATGGGGAATTTAGGCATGTCATCCGTGCGCTTAATGGCGCCGAAGCTGTTTTCGTACTTTTCGATGTTTTCCTTGAGAGCAAACAGGAAGCGCTTCGCGTGCTCGGGGGTGATTACGATTCGCGACTTGACTTTTGCCTTGGGAACGCCCGGCATCAACCTGATAAAGTCGATCACAAACTCACTATTTGAATGTGCGATCATTGCCAGATTCGAGTAAATGCCTTCGGCGATTTCCTCTGTCAGCTCAATATTAATCTGATTTTGAGGTTGAGCTGGCTTGTTTTTGTTGTCGTCTGCCATTGCGTATTATAAAAATGGGTTGACCCGAATCGAGTCAACCCAGTTATTCTGAATTCCTAAAATTAGTCTTGCAGCTCCTTCTCCCGGTCGCGAGCTCGTTCTCTTGCCGAAATCATGGCATCATACTCATCCTTATGGGTTACGATCAGGTCGTTGTATTTACGCTGACCTGTACCAGCAGGAATCAAATGACCCACGATCACATTTTCCTTCAAGCCCATCAACCAGTCTGTTTTACCACGGATCGCAGCTTCGCTGAGCACCTTGGTAGTTTCCTGGAACGATGCTGCAGATAGCCAGCTTTCCGTTTTCAAGGATGCCTGGGTTATCCCTTGCAAAGTCGGCCGTGACACGGCTGGCATTGCATCGCGAACTTCGACAAGTTTCTGATCTCTTCTGCGCAGCGCAGAATTTTCATCTCTCAACTCGCGAGCAGTAATGATCTGACCCGGTTTCAAAACCTGGGAATCGCCTGCTTCAACAACTACCTTCTTGTCGAGCATTGCATCATTATCTTCTCTGAATTGAAGCTTATCTACATATTCATTTGTAAGGAAGCTGGTATCTCCCGGATCAATGATCTCAACTTTCTGCATCATCTGGCTAACGATAGCTTCGATATGCTTGTCATTGATCTTCACACCCTGCAACCTGTACACTTCCTGAATTTCATTTACAAGATATTCCTGAACCGCAGTCGGACCCTTGATCGATAGAATATCTGAAGGTGTAATCGATCCGTCAGACAAAGGCTGACCAGCTTTCACGAAGTCATTGTCCTGAACAAGGATGTGTTTAGACAGAGGTACCAAATACCTTTTCTGAACGCCATCGCGCGATTCGATAAATATTTCGCGATTACCTCTCTTGATTCCACCATAAGTCACGACTCCGTCAATCTCACTTACGACAGCAGGATTGGAAGGATTACGCGCTTCGAACAACTCAGTTACCCGAGGCAGACCTCCTGTAATATCACGGGATTTACCCATGGTACGAGGGATCTTCGCCATAACCTGCCCGGCTCTGATCTTTTCCCCCTCTTCAACCGCCAAGTGAGCGCCAACTGGGATATTGTATCCCTTTGAGTCGGTTTTTCCTTTTACGATGATAGAAGGGTTCTTAGTCTTATCACGCGTATCGGTAATAACCTTTTCGCGGTGACCGGTCTGTTCGTCGGATTCCTCCTTGTATGTAACACCTTCGATGATGGCCTCATATTCAATTGTACCATCGAATTCGGAAAGTATAACAGCGTTGTAAGGATCCCAATTACACAATTCATCTCCCTTCTCTACCTTTTGGCCTTCTTCGACCAGCAGGAATGCGCCGTAAGGGACGTGGTTCGTAATGAGTACCCGATTCTTTTCTTTGTCAAGAATCCTGATTTCGCCAGTGCGACCCATCACAACTTTCACTGCTCTTCCTTCGCGATCCGTCGTTTCGATAAAACGGATACCTTCAAATTCAAGCACACCGGTGAACTTCGCCTTGATATTCGCTTCAACTGCGATATTGGATGCAGTACCCCCTACGTGGAAAGTACGAAGCGTCAACTGTGTTCCAGGCTCTCCGATTGATTGCGCAGCAATCACACCAACTGCTTCTCCTGATTGCACCATTTTACCGGTTGCCAGGTTTCGTCCATAGCATTTTGCACATCCGCCCACTCTCGACTCGCAAGTAAGGAGTGATCTGATTTCAACTTCTTCGATGTTAGTATCCTCGATTTGCTTTGCAAGCTCGTCAGTGATTTCCTGGTTTGCTTCGCAGATCAGTTCCTCAGAAAGCGGATCATAGATTGCATGAACAGTAACGCGGCCTACGATGCGCTCGGACAACGGTTCAACGATGTCCTCGTTATCTTTCAAAGCAGTTACTTTAAGTCCGCGCAACGTTCCGCAATCCTCTTCTGTAATGACGAGATCTTGCGCAACATCCACGAGCCTACGTGTCAAATATCCGGCGTCGGCAGTCTTAAGCGCTGTATCAGCGAGACCTTTCCGCGCACCGTGAGTCGAGATGAAATATTCCAATACATCCAATCCCTCTTTGAAATTCGAGAGAATAGGGTTTTCAATGATCGACCCTACAGAACCTGCGAGGTTCTTCTGTGGCTTAGCCATAAGTCCGCGCATACCTCCCAACTGACGGATCTGCTCTCTGGAACCGCGAGCTCCTGAGTGCATCATCATATAGATCGAGTTGAACCCTTGCTGATCTTCTTCCAGCTGTCTCATCAACGTGTTGGTGAGAAGGGTGTTCGTACGGGTCCAGATGTCAATTACCTGGTTATACCTTTCGTTATCCGTAATCAAACCCATCATGTAGTTGCTCCACACGCCATCCACTTCTTCCTGCGCATTGGCAACAAGTTTTTGTTTTTCATCCGGCACTTTCACATCGTTCAAGCCCATAGACAAACCACCCTTGTACGCCATCTGGAATCCAAGTTCCTTTATATCGTCAAGGAATTTTGCAGCCTTGGATTGTCCGGCAGCTTTAAATACATCAGCGATGATGGTTTGAAGTTTCTTCTTCGTGAGAAGCTCATCTACAAATCCAACTTCTTCGGGTACATATTGATTGAAGATCACACGTCCGGCGACCGTGTCGATCATCTTGTACTCGAGCTCGCCTGTTTTCTTATCTCTAACCTTAGCACGCACTTTTACATTTGCATGCTTCGATAATTTGCCTTCGTTAAATGCGATGATAACTTCATCCGCAGAAAAGTACTTCTTGCCTTCTCCTTTGATCGGATGTTCCGGTGTTCCTTTTCTGCCTTTTGTGAGGTAGTAAAGTCCCAATACCATGTCCTGTGATGGAACAGTGATAGGGGCACCGTTGGCCGGATTTAAGATGTTATGCGATGAAAGCATCAGCATAGATGCTTCAAGAATTGCTTCCTGTCCAAGTGGCACGTGAACGGCCATTTGGTCACCATCAAAGTCGGCGTTAAACGCGGTACATACAAGCGGATGCAACTGAATCGCTTTCCCTTCGATAAGCTTCGGTTGGAAGGCCTGGATACCTAATCTGTGGAGGGTTGGAGCGCGGTTCAAAAGAACAGGATGTCCTTTTAGTACGTTTTCCAAAATATCCCATATCACAGGATCTTTTCTATCAACTATTTTTTTAGCCGATTTAACGGTCTTTACAATTCCTCTTTCAATCAGCTTGCGGATAATGAATGGCTTGAACAACTCAGCTGCCATGTCTTTTGGAAGACCGCATTCATGCAGCTTCAACTCGGGACCGACAACAATTACAGAACGTCCTGAGTAATCCACGCGCTTACCGAGCAGGTTCTGGCGGAATCGTCCTTGTTTCCCTTTCAGCATGTCGCTGAGGGATTTCAAAGCGCGATTACCATCCGAACGAACGGCATTTACTTTTCTTGAATTGTCGAACAATGAATCAACGGCCTCTTGAAGCATCCGCTTTTCATTCCGAAGAATTACTTCGGGAGCCTTGATATCGATCAATCTCTTCAGACGATTGTTACGGATGATAACGCGTCTGTAAAGGTCATTAAGATCCGACGTTGCAAAACGACCGCCGTCCAACGGTACGAGTGGACGCAACTCTGGCGGGATCACAGGTACCATTTTGATCACCATCCATTCCGGTTTATTTTCGATGCGTGTTCTGGCATCGCGGAATGCTTCAACAACCTTAAGACGCTTTAAAGCTTCTGCCTTGCGTTGTTGTGAAGTATCTGTAGCAGCCTGGTGTCTCAGGTCGTATGACAGCTGATCCAGTTGCGTTCTGCCAAGCAACATTTCAAGAGCGTCGGCACCCATCTTGGCGATAAACTTCTTCGGATCATTGTCATCAAGAAGCTGATTCTCGCGCGGAAGCTTATCGATGATGTCGAGGTATTCTTCTTCCGTTAAGAAGTCGAGTCTTTTCACACCATCCTCTTCCTTGATACCAGGTTGAATTACGACATAGCGCTCGTAATAAATGATTTGATCCAGCTTCTTCGTTGCAAGACCCAACAGGTAACCGATCTTGTTAGGCAACGAACGGAAATACCAGATGTGCGCAACAGGTACCACCAGTTCAATGTGGCCCATGCGTTCACGTCTTACTTTCTTTTCAGTCACCTCAACTCCGCACCGGTCGCAGATAATGCCTTTGTAACGGATCCTTTTATATTTTCCACAATGACATTCCCAATCCTTCACAGGACCAAATATGCGCTCGCAAAACAATCCACCCATTTCCGGTTTATAGGTCCTGTAGTTGATCGTTTCAGGCTGCGTTACCTCACCATGCGAACTCTCGAGAATTGATTCCGGAGAAGCCAGGCTAATGGTGATCTTGGAGAAGTCGCTGTTGATCTTTTTATTTTTTCTGAAAGACATATTTAAGTTTTCAGTTTAAAGTTTGAAGTTAACAAGTTTAGTCCATCGTGATCTCAAGGGCAAGGCCTCTGAGTTCATGCACGAGTACGTTGAACGATTCCGGGATATTTGGCTTGCGCATATTTTCACCTTTAACGATGGCTTCATATGCCTTAGCCCGACCGATAACATCATCAGACTTGATGGTCAATATTTCCTGGAGAATATGTGATGCACCGAATGCTTCGATAGCCCAAACCTCCATTTCACCGAAACGCTGACCACCAAACTGAGCTTTACCACCCAGTGGCTGTTGCGTGATGAGAGAGTAAGGTCCGATAGAACGGGCGTGCATCTTATCATCCACAAGGTGACCAAGTTTCAGCATGTACGCCATGCCGACCGTTACAGGTTGATCGAATTTCTCACCGGTCAAACCATCGTACAGGTATGTTCTTCCATAAGCTGGCAATCCTGCTTCAGTAAGTTCTTTCTGAACTTCGTCAAGCGATGCTCCATCGAATATCGGTGTGGCATATTTTCTTCCAAGCTTATGACCAGCCCACGCGAGAACCGTTTCATAGATCTGACCCAAGTTCATACGCGAAGGTACACCAAGCGGGTTGAGGCAAATGTCGACAGGCGTTCCATCTTCGAGGAAAGGCATATCTTCTTCACGCACGATCCTGGCAACAACACCTTTGTTTCCGTGTCTACCAGCCATCTTATCACCCACTTTCAGTTTACGTTTCTTGGCAACATAAACTTTTGCCAGTTGAACGATTCCTGTGGGAAGTTCATCGCCAACTTCAAGAGTGAATCTTTCTCTCTTGAATTCGCCGGCAATGGTATTGCGTTTAAGCAGATAGTTCTTCACCGTCTGACTTACCAGCTCATTTGTATGTTCGTCAGTTGTCCAGTTTTCAAGGCTGACATCTGCGATTAGATTTACTTCCTCCGGGACATTGTAATTGCTTTCATCGCGATAAATGTTCTTATCAGGGAACAAGTTGTTCTCGATAACCTTAGAGGATATCTTAACACCCTTTGTAATCAGCTCGTCGCCGAACTTATGCTTAACACCGCTGCTTGTTTTGCCATTCAGAAGGTGCGTCAGTTTTTTGATCATTTCCTCACGAAGATCAGTCAGCTGCTTGCTGTACTTGTTCTTCAGCGTATCCAATTCTTTTTTGGATTTCGTACGGATATCCTTATCGCGTTTTGGACGTGAGAACAATTTCGTCTCGATCACAACACCTTTCAGTGATGGAGGTGCCTTCAACGAAGCGTCCTTCACATCTCCGGCCTTGTCACCAAAGATCGCTCTCAACAACTTCTCTTCCGGAGTAGGATCTGTCTCACCTTTAGGAGTGATCTTACCGATGAGAATATCGCCTTCTCTTACTTCTGCGCCTATCCTGATAATTCCGTTTTCATCGAGATGCTTAA
Organism: uncultured Chryseolinea sp.; assembly: GCA_946478915.1. Next base: position 1,240 of record CAMLER010000089.1, on the reverse strand, counting down.
CAGCTTCTTCGCTGACGTTCGGGATTTCAGAAGTGAGTTCTTCTTCACCACGTTTAGTATCGCGAACTTCAAGTTCGAATTCTTCAATGTGAATCGATGTGTATACATCGTCGCGAACAACGCGCTCGGAGATTACAATGGCATCCTCGAAGTTGTATCCCTGCCATGGCATGTAAGCAACCAACAGGTTACGACCAAGGGCAAGTTCACCATTCTCCGTTGCATAACCCTGGCACAGCGGCTGGCCTTTAACTACCTTTTCACCCTTCATAACAAGAGGTGTCAGGTTAATACAGGTATCCTGATTTGTTCTTCTGAACTTTATCAGGTTGTAAGTTCTGAATTCATCTTCAAAGCTAGTGAGCTGTTGTTCGTCAGACACTTCATATTTGATAGTGATCTTCTTGGCGTCAACGAACTCAACGGTACCGTTACCCTCAGCAAGGATCAGTGCGCGAGAATCCAAAGCCACGCGGCCTTCAAGTCCTGTTCCGACTATTGGAGCTTCAGGTCTGATCAATGGTACCGCCTGACGTTGCATGTTCGAGCCCATCAATGCGCGGTTAGCATCGTCATGCTCGAGGAATGGAATCATCGAAGCAGCAACAGACACGATCTGATTAGGAGCGATATCCATGTACTTAAGATCTTTCGGCTCGATCACAGGGAAGTCACCCTCGAAACGCGCTTTGATCTTTTCATCTATAAATTCACCGGTAGGTTTCAGCGCAACTTTAGCCTGCGCTATATAATGTGTATCCTCCTCTTCGGCAGTAAGGAATATGACCTGGTCTTTCGTTTTAACCTTTCCGTTTTCCACCTTGCGATAAGGCGTTTCGATAAAGCCCATCTTGTTCACCTTAGCGTGAACACAAAGCGACGAAATCAAACCGATATTCGGACCTTCAGGTGTTTCGATCGTACAAAGACGGCCGTAGTGAGTATAGTGTACGTCGCGGACTTCAAATCCGGCGCGTTCACGTGACAGACCACCGGGACCGAGTGCCGACATTCTTCTCTTGTGCGTGATCTCTGCCAATGGATTGGTTTGATCCATGAACTGAGAAAGCTGATTGGTTCCGAAGAAAGAGTTGATCACTGAAGAAAGCGTACGCGCGTTGATAAGGTCAACGGGCTTGAATTCTTCATTGTCGCGAACATTCATTCTTTCTTTGATGGTCCTGGCCATACGAGCCAAGCCAACACCAAACTGCGAATACAACTGCTCGCCTACTGTACG
>CAMLER010000088.1 GCA_946478915.1 uncultured Chryseolinea sp. | reverse complement strand
GGATAATGTTCAGCCTGTCCCAGGGCATCTAGAGCGTCATGAAAATTACCTTCCAAATAATATTTCTTTGCGAGCTCTACATAGCAGATTACATGCTGCCCTGTCACTTTCCCTTCACCACCTTCCCACGGATGAAAGTATCTTTTCGCCAATAGACCCTTTGCTTTTTCAAATTGATCGGTCAGGTTGCAGAGTGTTATTCTTTCCAGATAGAGATCGTCGCGCTCCTCTGTGAGCGATAAATTATCTTCGAGCAGGCGAAGTCGTTTAGTAGGAGATGTATTGAGCCTTTTGTGTAATTGATCGAGTTCCATCAAAACTCTTGCATCTGATGGATCCAACGCAAATGCACGTTCCAATGCTTCCAACGCCATCTTCGAATCCCTTCGTTTGTTATGGTACGCAAGCGCAAGGTTGCGATGTGCTGTCGGAAAATATTGGTCTTTGAAAACTGAATTTTCCCATTCAGTGACTGCCTTTTCATGCTGTCGGTTTGCGTACCAGTAATTGCCAAGGTAGAAGTGTGCTTTTGCATCCTGATTTATCGACGTCGCGAATTGCAGTACGCTGACGTCTTCAATTCTGTTGGGAAAGCAATAGTCCGGTTTCATCTTCGATGCTTTGGCGCAGTATTCCTGCGCTTGTTGCGTATTGCCAATTTTGTTTGCAAGGTATCCCAGGTAATAGTATAGCATGGGATACGCGTCATCACGATTTCCGATAGCAATCCAAAGGAATTCTGTAGCTTCCACATACAAACCGCAATGAAAATAGTCACAGGCATACTCGATGTAGTGATGAACGTTGCCTCGCATGGTACGCTTAATATGCAAGAGGGTATCTTCCGCTTGTTCGTGAAGATCTTGACCAGACAGTATTAGAAATATTTCAAAGTGACAACCCATGCTGAATGGATCGAGATTGACGGATTCTCTCGCCAAACTCAGGGCTGTCGCCAACAAACCGAGCTTCCGAAGGATGGAACACTTGAGGTGCCTTGCTGTTTGGTTGTGTTGATTACGAAGAAGTGATCGATTGACAAATTCGAGAGCAGAATTGTAATCTTTTTTAATTGAGGCAAGCCGGGCTAACTGTAGGTATGCTGCATCCTGCCAGGGCGCACTCCAGGTGCATCGAAACAGGATGTCGTAGGCAAGTTCATTATTTCCCTGCATCATGAGTGCAATGCCTAAGTGATAAAAAGGTTCACAATCGTATGGATTGGGATTTCGCTCCGTGAGGCGTCTGATGGCGCGATTAAAATGATCCTCTGCTCTTTTGAACTGGCCTCGCCTTAAAAGCCACAGCCCCATTGAAGTATTTGTTCTCACATCGTCAGGTTCGCGCTTCAATGCTTCGGCGTAATAATCAGTTGCCTGAAAAGTTGCATGACGGTATTGTTCAATGTGAAGTCCCGTAAGGTACAATTCCTCCACGCTGGCAATTTCTTTTGGGGGCAACGGCGCATTAGCGGGACGCGGAATGCTTTTGACTGCATCAACCTCAGGTTGATAAGCAACGAGAACTCTTCCTCCGGCATCCGACACCTTCACTGCATAGTGTTGGAGTATCCCGGAATGTTGTTGCACGTGTTTGTATGGCAACGCTGGCGCTATCGTAATTTTTTCCTCCCATATCGTTTGTCCTTCATGTGTTAGCTGGACCGTTGCATCCTTATATACTGCGGTTGCATAGAGCAAAACTGATACTTCTTTATCGGAAACCTCCAGGTTTACCATGGCATCCTTTGTTGCATTTTTTACAACACCTACGTCGCTGTACGGCATGAAGTATTGGCTAAAGCTTCGTTCTTCGTAAGGTGATATCCAGGAAAAATCAGGTTGATTGTCTGTAAAAACTCCCACCATCAATTCAACGTAGGGACCATCATCATCCGTGAGATTTTTGTCCCACGCACGACCGAACTCGCCATTCCCCCACGTCCATTGTTTTTTCCCAGGAGAGATATGATGATCCGCAACGTGTAGCATACCTGCACTTGTGTCGTGTTCGTAACCACCGATAAAATCATACTTGGATCTGGCCGCCATGTATGATGTCGGAACAGGAATATTTTTATAACGCGATATATCTACACCGCGTGAATAATCAACCTTGTAGTAAGTACCCTTTGCAATGGGGAATTCCGACACATCCCGCTTCCCGTGATCAAATACCGCGTGAACATCCGGAGGGAAAATCGATTGGTAATGGTCATTAACTTTTACCGCAGGATTGGCCCACCACAAAAAGGTTTGAGGAAACGGAGTTCTGTTGAACAATTTCACATTGACTTCAAGGTATGCTTTGTCAGGATACAATGTGAATCCTGCCATTCCCTTAGTGCTATTCATTCTTTCGACTTCGCTTACCCATATCGTTTTGCTTCCGTCCAAATTTTCCTGGGTTGAGTAGTCTATAGGGTCAAATGTACTGGGACGATGATGCTGAGGCCAGTTGAATTCGATCCCTCCCGAAATCCAGGGCCCGGTGAGTCCGACAAGGGCAGGTTTGACGACCTGGTTATAATAAATGAAGTGTCGCTGTTTAATCTTATCGTACGCCATATGTACGCGACCGCCAAGCTCAGGCAGGATCATGATCCTGAGGTACTGGTTTTCTAGGAAAAGCGCCGTGTAAGTTTCATCTTTTTTTTCATCCAGAATTTTTTCAATGACAGGGTAGGGATAGACGACACCGCTGCTTCCCTGGTAGATCCGTTTTTCAAGGAACATTGGATTTTTTTCCTTTTTTCCGGTACCGTACGTCGGAATGATAACGTTTTGCTCCCAGAGCTTGACATCGAGATCCATTCTCATTTCAAACGTTTATTTTTAGTAAACTTATTAGCTTTGGAGTTGAAGAGTAATGGACTTAATATTGGTTTTGATGGACAATATTATGTTATGAAGGAAATTGAAGCGAGCGATAAGGTCATTCGTAAACGAGAAGGGTTTGCCGGGCAACGCGCCATCGTGTTACCAAAGAAGATCAGGGAAGTTTGTGCGTATACGCCGGCAATTAATTCGATGTATATCACAGACATCGGATTTTATCCGAGAGCGCAGTATCATTACCGCGAGAGAGTTAATGGAATCTCCCAAAACATTCTTATTTATTGCACTGAAGGGAAAGGTTGGCTGGAACTGCCCGCGGGGAAATTCAGCGTGAACCCAAATGAGTTCCTCATCATACCCGCGGATATGCCGCACAAATATGGCGCGGACGAAAACAATCCCTGGACTATTTATTGGGCGCATTTTAAAGGGGTGCAATCAGCGTACTTTACATCTCTGTTGTCCAGGCAATACAAGATGTTTACTACCTACACCGTTTTTCTTGAAGAGCGAATAAAGATTTTTGATTCTATCTACCGAAATCTTGAATCCGGATACAGCCTTGACAATTTATTGTACACCAGTGCCACGTTCACTTATTTTCTGATATCATTAACATATGCTGAAAAGTTCGCTTCCTCACATCATACCATTGAAAAGGATGCTGTGGATATATCGATAGAGTATATGCAGAATAATCTCACGGCTCCTTTAAGTCTTGAGGCGATTGCTTCATCGGTCAATCTTTCAGTATCTCACTACTCCAATATATTTCGCAAGAAGACCGGCTATTCTCCCGTAGTGTATTTTAATCACTTGAAAATTCAGCATGCTTGTCAATACCTTCAATTCACAACGCTTCGGATCAATGAAATAGCAGGCAAGTTGGGAATAGAAGATCCATATTATTTCTCGCGCATGTTCACCAAGATCATGGGGATTTCGCCGCTGGAATATCGGAATAAGAAGCATTGAGGTCTTTTATCATAAGAATGTCCAGTTTTTTCATATAATTCTCCATTAAACAAATGGAATTTAAAATAACATTTGTATTGACCGGATTCGATGAAAAAAAACACGTATGTATTTTTGATCAGCGGCGTCGCTGCCCTAGGTGGACTCTTATTCGGTTTTGACATTGCGATATTTTCCGGGACCATTCCCTTTATTCAACCGCACTACCAGTTGGATGCAGCAGAACTTGGATGGACAGGTAGTTCACTATATCTCGGGTGCATCATTGGTACGATGTTTACTGGCTACTTTACTGACAAATACGGTAGAAAAATTCCTCTCGTCGTTGCGGCTTTAATATTTATGCTGTCATCCGTACTTATGGGATGGGCATCAAGCCACTCAATTCTGATTTTTTGGAGAATTGTCGCTGGTATTGGTGTAGGTGCAGCCTCTATGCTTTCGCCATTGTATATCGCTGAAATCAGTCCTGCTGCGATTAGAGGTAGAATGGTTTCTATCAATCAGCTTACTATTGTGACGGGAATTCTGCTCGCATACTATTCCAACTATGTACTTGCAGATTTGGAAGACAATTGGCGATGGATGTTTACATCCGGCTCTGTTCCGGCTGCTCTTTTCTTTATTTGCGTTTTTTTTGTGCCGGAAAGTCCGCGCTGGTTGTTAGCAATGGGTGAAGTTTCGAAGGCAAAGGCGGTGCTGAGAAAGATTTCCAGCAAATCAGATGTGGATGGTGAGGTTGCAAAGATGAATGCTGTGATACAAAAAACTGTCCAGGGAAAGTTGGGTGATCTCATAAAACCTGGCGTAATATTTCTAGTGATGCTTGGCATTGGCATTGCGGTCTTTCAACAGATATCCGGTGCTAATGCAGTTTTCTTTTATGCACCAATTATTTTTGAGCGGGCAGGAATGAATGTGGAAGATCAGCTTTTCCAACAGATCATGATTGGCGCCATAAACCTCATATTTACAATTGTCGCGATGCGACTTGTTGATCAATGGGGAAGAAAGAAGCTGATGCTCACCGGCTCGTTACTGATGTCGGTGTGGCTTCTTTTGATCGGACTTTGTTTTGCTTACGATTTTTCCGGTGGCTATCCGATTACGATTTTAGTCTTACTATTTATTGCGACATATGCCACAACACTTGCTCCTGTTACGTGGGTCTTGATTTCCGAGATCTTTCCATCCAAGGTTAGAGGCATTGCGATTTCAGTGGCGACGACTATGCTGTGGGTTGCTTGTTTCACCTTGGCATATGGATTCCCGGTCCTTATCGATGCGCTTGATGCATCTCAAACTTTCTTTCTCTTTTCAGGTGTTTGCTTTGTATACTTTCTTATTCTTCTTAAATACATTCCCGAGACGAAAGGAAAGACTCTCGAGGAATTTGAACAGGAGATTGTCCGGCATTAGTTGATCCTACTTTGTTACCTTGCGAATAACATTAACCGTATAAATGCAGCGTCACTAAGTCCACGAAGGCAGCACAAGGACCACAAAGAAATTGGCGGTCCGTGCCTTTTTTTTCTTAAATTTTTATTTACTATACTCCAAGCGACGAAACGTTCAAGTTGCGACCCTATACCATTATACCCTATACCTTTTAACTTGACACAGTAGATTAGTTATAGCAGATTAGATGTCTCTCCTGTAAACCACAGAATCCGACGCAAGCGTCGGAAGCGTATATCCACCCGTATCGATGAGAGCATTTGGTAATTGTGATGCTAAATTTTTCAGGCCGTCTGCAGTAACTTCAGTTTGATAGACAAAAATGTTTTTGAGCTTCTTCATTTTTGCAAGATGTGTCAGGCCAACATCGGTCAGGTTAATTCCGACGAGATTCAAATAGTTTAACTCAGCCAACGGTGTAAGATGCTGTATACCTTCGTCACTAATCATGGTGTTACTAAGGTGTAGCTGACGGAGAGCAGGCAATTGAGCAATTACTTTTAGTCCTTCATCGGTAATTCTTGTCCGGCCGAGATTAAGCCATAATAATTGTTTCTTCAAAGGTAAGAGCAAAGCCAGGTCGGCATCAGTTACAGATGCTGCGTTTACAAAACTCACAGACAAATAATTGGTTTCGTTGCCTACCGGTAAAATCAGAATTCGTTTTTCTTCCAAAGCCTTGATAGCTTCTTTGTCAGCCGCCGAGACTTCGACCGCCGGAATTAATGGCTCCTGACTAAGTTGCGCTAATAATGTGCCATAGTAGTTTTTGATTTTTGATGATTCATGGAAATCCTCAATTCTCTTGTCAAAATTGGCGCCTTCCTTTAGCCATGTTTGAATAAGCGAAATTTCTGATGATGAAAGTTGCGGCCTTTCATTTGGGGGCATATGAAGTTCATCTTCCATCGGGAGCATTAACCGACTATAAAGACTGCTCGAATCCGGATTCCCAGCTTCAATAACAGCTCCATGCTTCCCACCCTGCAAAATGAATTCAACCTGATCGAGTCGTAGGTCCCCCTTAATTTTTTTGGAGCTATGGCAAGAATAGCATTTCGAATCCAGGATTGGTTGAATTATATCCTGATAGAAAATTGCGTCGTTCAAGTTCGTAATAGCGCTTAGCTTGTTGATTGGATCCTCTTTTTGTTCCACGACAAGCGATTCAAAAAGAAATTCTTCTCCGTGAGTCATAGATCCGCCCTGGTGCCCTGTTATGGAAAGAAGAACAATGACCGGAGTGAATAGGACTATCCTAACAGTGTTTAACTTTTTTTCATTTTTGAAAAAGCGACCGGATCTCATTCGAAAGAAATACAGGACGACTGTAAAAAATGCTGTTGCAATTCCAGCATTCCGATGACTGCTCAGAAGTCCTTCTTCATAACCGCCTTCTTCTGACAACAATAGACCAGTAAAAATTGAGGCGATGGCAAAGATAGAGCCGATGAACAGTGAAGGTTGCACTGCTATGTCAAGTGCCTTGAATCGCGGAAACCGCGAGACGCATTCAAAAAGAAATGCGAGAAACAGTATTCCGATTGGCAAATGAACAACCAGAGGATGGAATCTACCTAGAAGCTGAATTACTGAATCCATGTTTGGTAAAAGCTCCTATTTATATCTTTTGCGCAGGGTGTCCAGCATATACTTATTGATTTCCCACTGATCGGCAACGGGCTGCCTGGTGTACGGTAGAGCAGGTAGATAATCTGCTGGTCCAAATTCAGTCAACATCGTAAGCCTTTTGCCTTCTTTCCGTTTCATTTCAACAACGCGGTCCCACCATCTGAAATGAGTATCGACCGCATCCTTCCATTCGGGCGCGCGAGGGTCATTCACCTGGGGACCTTCGGGGTGGCCGACGCGGGTATGAATATGGTCGGTGCGGGATAATGCCATAGCCACTACGTCTTCCTGATCAATTAGCAAAGACTCATGAACATTACACCAGTGTGATATGTCAAGCGTCAATCGCAGTTCCGGTAATGATTCCATGAATTGCCGGGCCACGGGAGCGGAGTACAATATTCTGCCCCGGTGAGTTTCATGATATATGGGAACGTTAGTATCTTTGGATACCTCTGTTGTACGTTTGATAAACAATTTATTTTGTTCTAACGAAAAATGATCCCGACCCGAATGACAATTGATATATTCAGGCTTTAAGGCAACTGCCTTTTCAAGATTTGATGAGAATTGTTGGAGGTGTTTAGTAGGATCCCTGTCGTTTCCTCCGACCAGCAATCCAAATTTTAATTGATGCTTTTCAAAGGTTGCGAGAAATTCTTGACGCTCTTTTTCATCGGTCGGGTACCACGCTTCGGCGCCGTCGTATCCTTCAGTTTTTATCTTTTCGCAGAATGCATTCCAGGTGCCATTAAATCCCCAGTTGGTGGCGAAAATCAGTAGTTCGAATCCTGCCGGTGCGGGGGACGGTATTTTTTGTGCAGAAGTTTTCAACGGGTTTATAAGTGAAGTTGCGGTACCTGACATAGCAGTGATCTCTAGAAACTTTCTCCTGCTGATGGCCATTTTTATTCTTGTTTGTCGTTTCTTATGAAAGAATTTCTGAGATAACCTTCCCGCCGACATCGGTCAGTCGAAAAGGCCGTCCTTGAAATTGATATGTTAATTTCTCGTGGTCGAAACCTAGTTGATTCAGTATCGTCGCTTGAACATCGTGAACTGACACCTTTCCATTGATGGGGTAATATCCGATCTCATCTGTTTCGCCCCACGTTGTACCCTGCTTGATTCCGCCGCCGGCCATCCACATAGTAAACGCTTCAACATGGTGGTCGCGACCCAGGAATGGGTTGTTCTTGTTCTCCCTGTTTTCCTGCATCGGCGTCCGGCCAAACTCACCACCCCAGACGACAAGAGTTTCTTCCAGCAAACCGCGTTGTTTTAGGTCAAGCAATAGGGCGGTCATTGGCCGATCTATCTCGCGACATTTATTTTTAAATCCGATGTCTATGGCAAGGTTTTCATCCGTCCCGTGACTGTCCCATCCCCAATCAAAAAGCTGTACAAATCGGACGCCTTGCTCGACCAGTTTTCTTGCCAAAAGACAATTATTGGCGAATGATGATTTGCCAGGCGTGGTTCCATACAGCTGATGAATGTAGTCTGGCTCGTTGTTGATATTCATTACTTCCGGAACTGATAGTTGCATACGAAACGCCATTTCATACTGCGCTATCCTTGTCAGCGTTTCAGGATCCTGGAAGTCTTGATAGTGTTTCAGATTTACTTCATTGATAGCATCTATGGTTTTTCTTTTTAAATCCCGGTCAACACCTTCAGGGTCGCTCAGGAAAAGTACCGGATCTCCTTCGGAACGACATTGTACTCCCTGGTAGACAGAAGGGAGGAAGCCACTGCCCCAAATACTTTTTCCGGCATCGGGCGTTTTTCCCCCCGACGTAAGCACGACAAAGCCGGGCAGATTACTATTCTCCGTGCCTAGCCCATACGTTACCCAGGAGCCAATGCTAGGGCGACCCAGCCTCGGAGAACCGGAATGCACAAAAAGCTGTGCTGGTGCATGATTGAACTGATCTGTATAAACTCCTTTGAGAAACGAGACCTGGTCGGATACCTTAGCGAAGTGCGGCAGGTTATCTGATACGTATGCACCAGCCTCGCCGCGCTGTTTAAATACGGCTTGTGGCCCCAGCATTTTCGGAACACCACGGATAAATGCAAATCGTTTTCCTTCAAGCAGTGACGGAGGACACAATTGGTTGTTTAATTTTTGAAGTTCGGGCTTATAGTCGAATAGTTCGAGCTGAGATGGAGCGCCTGCCATGTGCAGGTAGATTACACGCTTGGCTTTGCCGGTGAAATGCGGAACTTTTGGTGCCATGGGGTCTGCAACGGCAGATAGGGGGGACGTTTTTTTTGAGTTGCAGCCAAACATCAAGGTTCCTAGCGCGGCCGCACCGAGTCCGGCGGCGCTTTCCAGTAGAAAATGCCTGCGGGAAATATTTCTCAGTTGGTCAAAGTTTGAATGTTCATCGCCCATGGTCATAATTTTAAATTCAATCTATTCCTTCGTCAATACTTCATCAAGATTCATCATCGCATTGGCGACAAGGGTCATTGCAGCCATTTGCGGCAAGGGATTATCGCGGGCAGTAAATTGTTTGGTAGCCTCTTCGTTATGTGTGTACTGTTTCAATGCGTGTTCATATAAGCCAGTCAGTATTTCCAGCTTATCGTCCGGTATATCGCGAATGACCAACCTTTTGTAGCCTGCCTTGATCTGATCACGCGGTTGGGTGCCATTCTCCATCATATTTTCCGCTAAACTTCTGGCGGCTACAATGAAAGATGAGTCATTCAATGTAACAAGCGCCTGCAAAGGCGTATTCGTCCTGATTCGCCGGCTTACACATACTTCACGGCTGGAACCATCGAACATCATCAATGATGGGTACGGACTTGTTCGCTTGTGAAATGTGTACACCGACCGTCGAAATCGATCTTCTCCTTCGCTTTCTTTCCAGGTTGCGCCGTTCCATACCGTTGACCAGATACCCTGTGGCTGGTAAGGCATTACACTTTTTCCAAACATTTTTTTGCTGAGCAGCCCACTGACTGCAAGGGCCTGGTCGCGAACCTGCTCAGCCGACAAACGCACGCGTGGACCACGCGCGAGCAACCGGTTCGACGGATCCTTTTCTAAAAGTTCCTCTGTTGCCCTGGAGTCCTGGCGATAAGTTGCGGACATTACCATGTCTTTAATCAACTTCTTAATGCTCCATTGATGTTCGTTCATTAACCGTAATGCGAGCCAATCCAGCAGCTCCTGGTGCGTTGGTTCTGCGCCCTGTGTACCAAAGTCTTCTAGTGTTTCAACCAAACCGTATCCGAAAATCTGTTCCCAGAAACGATTCACGATTGTGCGTGCAGTCAGTGGGTTATCTTTGCTGAGCAGCCAGTTAGCGAATCCAAGTCGGTTGTAGGGCTGCCCTTGCGGAAATGGGTTAAGAGACTTCGGTACACCAGGTTTAACAACGCTGCCTTTTACAAGCCAGTTACCTCGTTCAAAAATATGTGTGGCGCGATACTGGTCTTCACCGTTTTCAACCATGATGGGGGTCTTGTCGACTTTGGTATTTAGCAACTGCATGAAAGCAGCATCGATCATTTGGTAGCCCGCGTTTTCCTTGCCGGGCAGTTCTTCCCTGAATGCAAACCACTCGACGGAGCATACTGGTTTGTTTGATTCTCCTCCCGGATTTTTGAAGATGAAATATAGATCATGTTTCCCATCCAAAGATTTCAACGGTATGGATATGGCTCTTCTTTGTTTGGTAGTTTCCAGTCTGGTATAAGCGATAACATCACCATCTTTTTTACCCGTCCTGATTTCAAGGATACCACCTGGCTGCTCCATTGAATAATTTATAATCAACCGAGCCTTGCCCGTCAGGTTGATTTGTTTTAGCCTGGCGCTACCCGCTGGACGAATGCCAAGCCATTTGGTATCAATCAACTCGCCATCTACAAACTCGTCGAAGTCATGAGGATGATATTTTGGTTCGATTGTTTTGAGAAAGCTGGTAATTTCTGCTTCCTTCTCGGAGCCGGCCCTTTGACTTACCCAGTTCCTGATCTCGGCCAGCTTTTCGAGATCTTTTTCTTCATAAAGACGAAGGTTTGGATGCTCTCCTTCCGTGTCTTCGTCGCGAGTATTGTTGAAAAACGCCATCGACTGATAATACTCCTCAAACAAGAAGGGATCGTATGGATGGGTATGGCATTGAACGCACGACATAGTTGTGCTTTGCCATATTTCCCAGGTCGTACTAACGCGATCCATAAGCGCAGCAACGCGAAACTCTTCATCTTCGGTCCCGCCTTCATCATTATTCATTGTATTGCGGTGAAAACCTGTTGCGATAAGTTGGTCATCTGTGGGATTTGCAAGCAGATCGCCTGCGAGCTGTTCACGCGTGAACTCGTCGAATGGCATGTCTTTGTTGAAAGCCCTTATCACCCAGTCACGGTAGCGCCATATGTTGCGCTCAACATCACGTTCATAACCCTTGGTATCGGAGTACCTTGCCAGATCGAGCCACCACGATGCCCATTTTTCGCCGAAGTGCGGCGAAGCCAGTAACTCATCAACGAGGTCTTCATAAGCTTCCGGACTATCGTTTCTCAAAAAATCATTTCCCTGGTCAACCGTCGGTGGTAATCCAATTAGGTCAAGGTATAATCTTCTTATCAACGTTTCTTTATCTGCTTCAGGGGACAGCTCAAGATCATGGTCGCGAAGCTTGTCAAGAATGAAATAGTCTATTTCAGTCTTTGCTGATTCTTTTTCAGACGTAAGAGCGGCCAGCAAAGATTTCGGTTTTGGAACCGGAACTTCTTTGGGTGCTACATAAGCCCAGTGGTCCCCCCACTTAGCGCCTTGATCGATCCATTTAGTGAGTGTTTCGATATCACGCTGGTTTAAAGGTTCCTCTTTGTATGGCATAC
>CAMLER010000087.1 GCA_946478915.1 uncultured Chryseolinea sp. | reverse complement strand
AGCCCGGTAGTCGTAATTCTTCTGTCACCATTAAAGAAGTTCAGACTTGCCGCGGCCATGTAACGTTCATCGGTGCCGTAGCCGCCTGTTGCTTTTCCGAATGTTCCTTTCTTTCTGTTTTGCTTGGTGATGATATTTATAGTTCTTATCCGTTCGCCGTCGTCAAAACCACTGAGGATGGCTTTGTCGCTCAGCTGGTCGAAGACCTGAATGCTTGCAACTGCATCGGCAGGAAGACTTTGAAGAGCAGCATTTACATCGGTCCCAAAAAACGGTTTTCCGTCAATGAGAATTTGCTCCACGTTTTCGCCTTGTGCCTGAATCCGGCCGTTAACCATTTCGATGCCCGGAATTTTTTCCACCAGATCTTGTGAGGATGCATCGCGAGCGGTTTTAAATGCTGCAGCATTGAACTCTGAAGTATCCGCCTTTTGCTGGCCGGGTGCAGCCTGGCCAATCACAACAAGTTCATCTAACGTTGTGCTTTCTTCATCCAGCATGATGTCATCAAGGCGCACAGACTCCTGAGCGACGTTAATATCGAGTTCACGCCTTGTAAACCCTATGAATTGAACACTAAGTGTGTAAGAGCCAGGCGAGACGTTTTCAAATTTAAAATTTCCGTCAACATCGGTTACGGTTCCATTTAATGTTTCGGTAGAAGTCTCCGACTGTTTCTCCAGCATAACCGTTGCACCCGGAAGCCCTAACTGATCTGCTGTGCTTTTTACGGTACCAGCAACCGGAACTCCTTGTCCATGGGTATTGAAAGTGAATAGTGTGATAAGTAAAGAAGCAAGGAAAAAAATCTTCATCAGGATGAATTATAAAACCTAAAAAATAAACTTCCGGCAAAAACGGTGCCTTTCGTTGCAAATCAAACGCCATGCGTTTTAATTTTATCAAAAGTTATGCTAACGGTTATAACATTGTGCAAACTATAGGATATCCAGTGAAATCATAGAAGCTGAATTGAAAGTGGGTGAGCAAATCATTACTATCATAGGTTGTTCGAAGTATATTGCATTGAGAAATTAATAAATAATCGTATTAGAAACATGTTCGACGCGCTAGACAAGTATCATAAAAAAGGACACTTTTTTTATAAGCGAGGAGATGACCTATCCGTTGTAAGTAAGAGTGTTCCCCACCTTTGTGGAGTTTATTACATTTATCGGCTTGCGGGGGGTAGAATAGATCTAGTGCAGATTGGCAAATCAGGCTTGATCAAACAAAATGGTGCGGCGTTTGAAAGTCACCTGTTGTTCGGCGAGGATTATCAAAAGGCCCAGGCCTTTTTTGAACAGAAATGGAAAGCCGAACATTTCGAAGCGTTGGACATTTATTGGGTAGTTACAATGGACAAAAAAAATAGTGATCTTCCGCCCTACGTTGAGGGGCTTTTAATGCAAAATTATTTTGAAATTTACGGAAGATTACCGCTTTGGAATAAAAGTTACTAATGGATAGCTAATCCTCGTTGTCGGTGTTGCGTGCCTTGTGCAAACAATACACCAATTTCGAAAGCACCGATTACCATATCACCGTTTCCCTGATTACGAATTAGAAGGCCCTGCCATCTTCTCTCATTCAACCTTTTTAAACCTTGCGGTCCCAAAAAGAACCATCGTTATTGCTTTTTTGTCTTTGGCATCGAAGACCAATGAAGCCCCATCATCTGGATTAACAAATTCACTTTCGCCAACAGGAAGGACTCTATAACGATAACCCCGGTCATTGCCGTACAATATGCCATCCGTGATAGCAAAATTGATCTTCCATTCTTTGTTATCTTCATTCATGTATTCGCCTTCCAAAAGCTTCAGGTATTCGATAGGTACTTTCTTGACGAGGTCGTCTGTTTTTATGCCATTTTCTTTTAAGATCTTTAAACCGTTATCATTACCTGGATTTAGTCTTACGGATTGCTTATAGTTTTCGATGGCCTCTTCTCTTTGTCCCAATGCCATGAGCGCTTCCCCGTAACTATCAAAAGTGTTGGCCGATTTAGGAAACGCTTCGACGTTAAGTTTAAAAATTGCGGCAGCTTCTTTTGTTTTACCGGCTTGAAGCAACTCGTATCCGGTTTTATTCATTTCTCCCTCATGAAGATAATAGCCGATAGAATCTTTAACACCATGATAGTGTTTCAGCGCAGCTGTAAGTCCCTCTTTTTCTATCCTGTCCGCTAATGAATAGGCAACAGATCTCTTAGGAAAGTCATAGGTTTTATCATACAGAATGGCAGCTATTGCATTTGTAATTTCGCCAAGTGGAGCCCCTCCGGTGTTATTCAATAACACAATCAATGATTTATCCCTGGTGATACGAGTGATCTGTGTATTAAATCCGTTTATGCCGCCACCGTGGCCAACTGTTTCGATTCGCTCCGCGGTGTTTCCTAAGGGATTCTCACCGATAAATAAGCCATAGCCATAGTGACTTCCTCCTGCTGGAATATGTTTCTGAAATAATAGCTCCATATTTTCCTTGCGCAACAGCTGATTGCCATACAATGCCTGGTCCCAGAGATACAGATCTTCTACTGTTGAATACATAGCACCTGCAGCATGTGGGACCGACATGTCAATAAAATCTGCATTGACAAAATGTCTTCCTCTTTTTTCATAGGCACTCGCTCTATTTTTTAGGACCGTTGCATGATGATCATATCCGCTATTATTCATGTTGAGCGGATTAAGAATATTCTCTCGCAATACTTGTTCGTAGGATTTATTAGTGACTTTTTCAATAATGTATCCAAGCAGTAAATAACCTGAGTTGCTATAAGCAAAATTTTTGCCTGGCTCGAACTGTAATGCTGAATCCGCAGACATTTTTACAAGCTCCTCCGGAGTGTAGCCATTTCGGCTAACGTTTTTCAGAAACCCAGGAAACGAAGTCATATTCGGAATTCCGGAACTATGGGTAAGCAGGTGATGAATCGTTATTATATCACCACTCTTTTTAGGATAATCAGGAAGATAGGTAGAAACAGGTACGTTTAATTTCAACTTACCTTGCTCAACCAATTGCATGATCAGCATGGCGGTAAATTGCTTGGTGATGGAGCCGAGTCTGTGTTTCGTGTCAGGCTGATTTCGAATGCTCCATTCCATATCAGCAAATCCAAACCCTTTTTTGTAAATCACCTTCCCCTTTTCAGCAACCAGAACTGATCCATTAAATTTTCCATATTCGGCATAAGTGCTTAGAAGTCTTTCTAGTTTGTCTGCTTTGGTTTGGCCGTAAGAAAAGTTACAGATGACTGTTACAACAAAAGCGGAAAGAAAGACCGTTGTAAGGATTGCTTTGTTAGGTTTATTCATGTTATTAAGATACGTAATACCCTTTCAATTTGTTTTTTAAAGATCAGTCATGTTCACACAAGTGAATGATCTATTTCAGCGCAAAAAAAAAAACAAATAATAGCAGAGACTTCTGCGTTTATACCCGCTGAGGTCGTCCCAGTTAAACAGCGTGCTTTGGGCGAATTTTTAAGATTCGTTACTGTTATAAGATCGTTGAATACTCTTGGTACTTCTTATGTGTTAGATGAATATTATTATCTAGTGACAGTGCGATTAGCTACTATTTTAATATCGACTTCGATGGAATCAGAGATAGTCTCATCAGCTAAATTGTCAAAGAACTTGCCGGACCTGTAACGGATGCCCCATTGCGTACGATCAAGGGTCACCTTGCCGCTCGCATTAAGAATTTCGTTTTGACTTTCTATTCTGGCTGGAAATGTAATGGAATGTGTAACCCCTTTGATCGTTAAGTTACCAGTAATTTTTGAATTTTCACCACTGATTGATACAACTTGGGTAATTTCGAAAGTTGAAATAGGATATTTCTCCGTATCAAAAAAATCAGGCGATTTCAGATGGTTAATCAAACCATTCTCACTACCATGCTCTTTATGTGTAATTGTTTTCATGTCGATTTCAAACATTCCGCCGACCAGGTTGTGTTTTTCAATTAGCAATTCGCCTTTTGATATTGAAACGAACCCTATATTTTCTGCATTGGAAATAAATTGCATTGAACCCTTCCATGTTACAACACTCTCCTTTTTATCTACAATAAATCTTTCTTTCGCCGCAGTCTTTACGGTTACACGATATGCGAAGAAAAGAGGCGTAACGCATAAAATGAGATAAGCAAATACATTCTTGATGTTCATAGATCACGGATAATTTAAGATTGAAATAGTTTTTAGAAATGCCTACAATGCTAGCTCAACGCAAATCCCTTGTGTGGTCGAAAATATCATGTCGACTTATCCTTCCACATCGTTATCTTTCGAGAACAATTTGTCCGCAGGGAATTAATACTGCATCTAGTTCCGGCACCATGCTAATTCGATAAAAAAGGTTCTGGTCTTTTAAAACAAAGCCCGATCGTACGAAGCCACTTCTCGGAAAAAAGATCGCTGCGACATAAAAAAAATACTCCTCTTCCGGATTCAAAGTTTTTTGCAAGGTTGAAGGTTTATTAAATTCAGTATCAAAGTAAGATTTCAAACCTGTCGCACCATGATCATAATCCCATTGTTTGCTAAGTGACATAGTGTCTGAGGGAAGAAATAATTTCAAGTAGGCGTCGGATGAGGGAAAAATTGCATACGAATCAGCCGGAAACTTGATTGTCAGTTCTAGCGGGGTATCTGTTTCATTGTATACACGTGTCCAAAATATTCTATAACCAAAGTTCTTTCCTGCTGGATCAACGTACGACCCACCCTTAGGAAGGCTATTCTGTATGGTCACTCCTTTGATTGCAACGGTCCGATCCTTTGATGGAATGGCAATGCTTTTGTTTCCTGAAATCTGGTATGTAGTGTCACTGTATTGTCCCACGGCGAAAGTGCAGTGAGCTAAAAAGACTCCTATAAAAATTGTCCGGATAGTAATTTTGTACATTTTGTTAATGACATTACGAGTCGGGGTGAACATCAAAAATGATGACAAAATCTAAACCCATGTTTCAGCATCCAGCACTTCCCGCCACAGCATAGACCGTATGGCCCGAAACATAGATCCTAAATACTTTTCGGTGATCCTCAAGAGGATCACTATTCGACGTTGTTCGATATTTAACATCCCTATTCTCAACACTCGGATGGACAATATTCCATGTGTTACCCATATCAGAGGATCGAAATATTCCATCTGGATGACCACAAATCAAATATTCCCCAACCTGTTTGATTGATGTAATGAACAGCGTTGGGCGAAGGCTATCACCAATCGCCTTCCAGGTTTTTCCATCATCCATTGAAATGTGTATCTTCCTGGTCATCGTTTTTGTATTACACGAAATGGCAGCGAATCCTCCTTCAATTTTTTCAACTGCAATACCAACTCCACCTTCTCTGATCACCCATTCCCAGTGCTCACCATTGTCGGTCGAACGTCTGATGCCTTTTGATCCGGTGGCGATGAGGATTAAATTTGACTCGACCACATTTTGACTTCTGACTGCGGAATGGTTGGATGTAATCGAACTCATTTGAAGATCAAATGAGTTCTCTCTTTTCCAAACCGGAGAAGGAAGATTACTTTTGCTGCGATACCTGGTCGCTCCTAAGCGCATGAAGACATCGGACTCGCTCGCAAAAAAATCCTGAGGTTGTTCATTTTCTGGCAAGCCGTAGCTAATGTCCTGCCATGTCTTTCCATTATCTTTTGATTGATAAATGATGTTGGTTGGTAGTGGCTCAACTTCATTTGGCATGACACTAGCGACAGTGATGGACGATGAAGTCTTTGACTGAAATGGCGCTGAATATTCAGAGGAAGGAACAGGGAGAAAGAATATTAAAGCGCAGTAGAATAAAGAAAGGTGCAAGTGGTTCATAAACAATTTTTTTATGTAATTCTAATTTGTGGGTTTCAAAAAAGGAGAAGGAATAAGGAATAAGGAGTAAGGAGTACGGAATAAGGTTCAGCATCCATCACCACCTATCCTAAGAATTCGTTTCGCCGGCCAGTCCTCTTTGTTCACTGGTTCAACAATCAACTCATCACCATTCTTTGCCACTTTTAGAATAGCGGAAATCTCGATCTTGGAAAACCTCACGCCCTCGCCGCACGGGTGAGGTACAATTGTTCCATTTCTTCGCAAGTGCAGATAAAATGGAATCTCAATTACCTTCCCAGTCTCTGGATCGCCTTTGATGAGTTTCAACTCTCCCCTCGATTCAGATGTAAATACGTTGTAGTCAAATGCCATTCCATCCAGCAGCAGGGGGTTGCAGTAAAAATTGCCAATCGCCTGTCCGCTGTAGGCAAATTCGTTATCGATTTTCTTTTGTCCGACACCTGGGCATAGCAACATGAGATGATCAGAAATTAGAAATGAACTGGCTTTCCCAGAAGGTTGTGCCCCGGAAATCAATGACGAAGAGGTTGAAATCAAAAGAACTAGGATAAGCCTGCATGCGCTCAGTAGGTGCCTGTAGGAATACAAGTCAGTGAGTTTTTTAAAAAGTTTCATAAGCAAAAATTGTTTTAACTTCACATACCGAAACCTACGCAGCCGAGTCGCCTTTCAGTGTAAATGAATTGTAAAAAGAACTGTAAATGTTTGTAAATTCTGCTTTTAAGGAGGTGTTTTATAACCGGTGGACTATGCGCTTCGCTGTCCCAAACCCAATCCCGGGAGCTATGGGAATAGGGATCCGGATTGGGATCGCACTGTTAGTCATCTTGCTGATCACTTCTTCCTTTACAAAACGTACTCCCAGGGACCTACATGCGAAGCAAGTGAACCTACTGATCCGTCAGATCGGTCATCAGTTGTTATTGCAGGCAGGTGATCTAACTTCGCGTGTCATGCCGGTTACCGAGATTAAGGAAGGCACCTTTCAGCTTCGGTTTGAAAATCAACTAGTGTTTAATCACGATTCGCTAATGGTGCTGGCACAGGAGCTGCTTCCCAAAGAACAGTTTCCATCGGGTTACACCATTACTGTTCATGATTGTAAGCAAGGCGATATTGTATATGGTTTTCAAGTGAATAATAATTTACCAAATGTTATGCCGTGCAGCGGTCGAAGTCAACCCGTCGGTTGTTATTCAGTCGAGTTTGCCTTTCTAGACTTTTATAAAAACGCAGCGGCCGATCAACCAGCTCAAAAAGCGTTCTTACACGTTGATCCACAAAGTACGGCGTCAAAACAGAATGAAGAATTTAGAAACGAAAATTCCAATCAAGATATCGGTAAGCTGACTGAACAACTCAAATCATTCAAGGCGAACCCTAATAATATCGAAACACTCCCACCTATTGGGACTAAAGAATTTATAACCACAACACTTGATTATCCATTGAGCAATTTTATTTACAGCGGTATACTTGCGCTGTTGGCTGGTGCGTTGTTGATCGCTCGATTTGGTAAAAGTTCTTTTCGCTCAGCTTCACAGGATCAACACGACGAAGTAACAAGACGGGTTCCCGAATTACCGGCGATGGGAAAATTTTTGTTTGATGCAAAGAATCGACGTTTGCTATTAGGAAATGAGATAATTAGTCTCACGGACAAAGAATGCAGGATACTCGAATTGCTAAACAAAAATTTTAGTGAGTTGATCTCCCGCGAAACACTGATGCAAGAAATCTGGATCAATGAAGGGGTCATCACCGGTCGTAGCCTGGATATGTTTGTATCGAAACTTCGAAAGAAATTAAGCGGTGATCCCGAGCTGAGAATTACCAATGTCCACGGGAAAGGTTATAAGTTAGAGGCCACCGAAATACCGAAGTATTAAACTGCCTGAGTTGGTATAAACTGATCTAGAACAAGCCAGCTCAAATCTGTGTTATGGTTCTTTATTGTACCATGATCAGACAAATTCTAAACAGGACTATCAAAGTTAACACCGTCGATATCTTCTATCGGGAAGCCGGTGATCGGAAAAATCCCGCAATACTCTTGTTGCATGGATTCCCAACTTCATCGGTCATGTTTAAAAATCTTATGATTGGGTTGTCTGATAGGTTTTACCTCGTAGCACCAGATTATCCCGGATTTGGATTCAGTGCGTTTCCCGACACAAAAAAATTTGAATACTCCTTTAACAACATTTCTAATTATATCAATCAGTTCACCGAGGAAATCGGTCTGAAATCATTTGCGATCTATCTCCATGACTACGGCTGCCCTATTGGCCTGCGTCTTTGTGTTAACAATCCTGAAAAGATTGAGCGAATAATTGTTCAAAACGGCAATGCGTATGACGAAGGTATTGGTCCTGAGTGGGATGAGACCATCGACTATTGGAAAAATCCCACAGCTGAAAAAAAGGCAAAAGTCTCTCAGTTTTTAAGTGAGGAAGGCATAAAAATGCAATATACGGCCGGGCTACCTGACCATTTGTTATCAAACGTCAGCCCTGAATTGTGGATGCTTGATTGGCACCTGATGCAGCGACCGGGCAATATCGATATGCAGTTTGAACTCAACTGTGACTATCAAAGCAACATTAAGATGTTCCCAATCTTTCAAAAGTATTTCCGGGACCACCAACCCCCAGCCCTGGTTATCTGGGGAAAGTACGACGCTTTTTTTGATGTGAAGGAAGCCGACTGTTACAAGAAAGATCTGCCCGCCGCTGAAGTTCACATTGTCGACGGTGGCCATATGGCCCTGGAAACAAATTTCGATGAGGTTCTTCTATTGATAGACAATTTTTTGAAAGTGGATATCTGAAATAAGATTTCTTACCGCTGCGTGGCTTTTTTGGCAGGCCTCTTATCTTGACAGACGTTCAACAATCTCTTCACATATCCTGTGCGTGACGAGTGGGTCCGGAAACTGGTTTGGTAAAACTGAATTTCCTTTCAGGCCAGAGAGAAATTCGTCAACGATCTGATGGAAGCCCCGCTTGAATAGGGTGTTTTCCCAATCGTTGTTCCCAACTTTAGTTTCATTTTTGTCACGGTAAATGACTGTATCTGTGACGTCGTTGACCTGCCACTTGCCGTCAGGTGTATAAACTTCCAGCCTTTCTTCAACCGTTCCACTGTCGCGGTTCATGATACCTATTGCAACAAATCCATCCGGAAATATCAGTTGTATAACCGAATGGTACAGTAACCCATCGCGCTTCATCCCGGATACGGTAAGGCTATGCTCGTTAATTGGTGACAGATATAACAATGTATCTACCACATGGATGAAGTCATCAAATATAAAAGTTCGGATGTCACCGGGTAATGCCTTTCGGTTCTTTTGCATTACGATCATGTTGACATTCTCCAACTGCTTCAGACTTTTGTACGCAGGCGCATATCGTCGATTGAAACCTACCTTCAGTCGTGCATTGTGTGCATTTGCCAACTCAAAAATCTCTTTCGTGGATGCATAGTCATAAGTAACAGGCTTATCCACATATACATGGATGCCATGCGATAGAAGCTTTTTTAAAATCTCGTAGTGCGAAGCTGTGCTCGTATGAACAAAGGCACCCTCTACTCCAGCATCAATCAAGGAATCAATCGTGCGGTGGATATTCTTTATTCCATATTCCCTCGCGATATTAGAAGCCGCGTTGGAGTTCCTGGCAAAAAGATGGAGATCGACATCCCGGCGACTAATGATGGGTAAGTATGCTTTCTGCGCGATGTCGCCTGAGCCAATGATTCCTATTTTTGTCATGGGTTAGTTAATTGATAATAGTTGTTAGACGAAGACCTTCCCTTGTACCTTATATCCTTATGACCTATACCTTCTTTCCTTACACCAACGAAAGTGCCAACAAATAAACTAAAAATATCCTCACTCCTATTCTCCGTGTGCTACTGGATGCTCGCGGGATCCTATCTCGTTATTGTCAGGTACTTTGGACTAGGAAAGTTTGAGCCACCCGACATAAACTATTTTGAACTGGTAGGTTACGCAGGAATTGGAGGGTTTGTAATCGGTTTGATCTTTGGCCTGTTTCCGCTTGGCACGCTGCTGCGGTATAAAACTCGAACGTCGTTCTTATCAGCAATGTTAATTGGAACGGTTTGTTACGTTCTGTTTTTTATCGCACTTATTTTTACTTCTAGCGCACTGGGAAATTCGATTGAGTTCGCAGCGTCGTATGTATTCTCTCCGGATGCGCTCGTGGTCTTGTTCCACCTTACTCTGTCGAGCGCATTTTATCATTTCATTCTTCAGATAAATAGAAAATTTGGACAGGGCGTCTTCCTCGAATATCTGCTGGGAAAATACTTTGCGCCCAAACAGGAAGATCGTGCGTTCATGTTTCTGGATCTTAAATCTTCAACGCGGCTGGCAGAAATGCTTGAACATGTTTCCTATAGCAGACTTGTGCAGGACTGCTACGCGGAACTCACCACTCCTCTAATCGATCATAAAGCACAGATTTATCAGTATGTAGGTGATGAGGTTGTAGTCTCGTGGAAAATCAATCGTTCATTCACCGCGTCAATGTGCGTTGAGTTCTTCTATGGCTTTTTACAGCGGCTTGAGGCGAAACGAAATTATTTTGAACAACAGTACGGCGTTTGCCCACAGTTCAAGGCGGGCGTCCATTGCGGAAAGGTGACGGTGGCTGAGGTGGGTGAGATTAAGACTGAAATTGCATATCATGGTGATGTAGTGAACACTGCATCGCGGATTCAAAACCTTTGCAATCGTTATGATAAGTTGCTGCTGATTTCTGAATCAGTTTTGCAACATTTACCAGATAAGTATCGCGCGCATGCGGAGTTCATTGCGGATGCAGAGATTAAAGGAAAGGAAACAACTGCAAGGGTGTTCACAATTTTGGAATATAATCACTGAGAGTGCTGGGTCACTAAGTGCACGAAGAATGCACAACCATCACGACGGATCACTCCCGATGCCTATATGGATATCGGGAGACAACTGCTTCGTTAGAATGCGTCGTGTCCTTCGTGATTTCTTCGCGCGCATTGTGACCTTGCATTCATACACTCCGAACTTATCTGATAAAGAAAGTCGCGTTTACCTGGACTACAAGATCAAGTCTCGGCTGGCCGGCAACAAACTTTGTAATGCGGAGTGAAGCGCATGAATTCTTTCCGATGATTTTCCCAAGATCGGTTCGTAGAAAAATAAAATCTGTTTTTTCTGTAAAGGACCTTGTATAGAGAACATTCAATGAAAACCATCCATTCCATTCTTCGATGTTGACTGTAGCGGGTAGTGACATCGACAAATTTTGAATTTTATCATCTTTTTCCGGATCCTCGGGATCAGGTACGCCATCGCTACCTGCTCCGCTATTGGCTTCCCTACCAGAAAATTGAAAACGCAATTCAGGATAAAGCAATACTGCCTCGGCAATTCGCCATTTTACGATAATACCTGGCTTGTACAACCAGGTACCCACTCCCCTTCCCAGCTTATACTCCCCCGTTGGCGACGTTACATCAAAAGAGAATGTCACTCGCTCGACGCCGATCACATCTCTCTTATGAAATGGAACAAAAAGGTAAGACATTTTGAGATCACCGAAGCCGGTAGTATTCTCGAATCCAGCGTAATCACCTTCGAAAACATTATGCATCAACGGTAAGGATACACCCACCAAGTGCCGTTCGTTCCGAAGTCCGTAATAGTAACCCGGCCTGAAGACGTAAAAGCGAGCGTTGTTTTCAAACGCGTAGGTCTCGACATCGAGTGTTACCCTGCTGATCATACTGGCCGGATCACTGGCATCCTCAAGCGTTATTTGCGCGGTCAAATGCAATGGCAAGCAAATGGCGACTGTCAACAATGCTATGTTAAAGATCCAGTTCATGTCGTTCTA
>CAMLER010000086.1 GCA_946478915.1 uncultured Chryseolinea sp. | reverse complement strand
CTGAAACGCAGAGATAATATGAGACGCGGCTACACGTCCACTCCGGATGGCATTAGCAATTCCCTCGCCTGAAAATGGGTCGATTAACGAAGCCGCATCCCCTGCGAGCAGGAACCGATTTCCGGATAGTTTCTGCTGCCTGGAACCCAGGGGTAATCCAAATCCTTTTGCTGTTTCTAATGCATTCGCTGATCGGAACCTTTCTTTAAATCGATCATCCGTTTTGAGAAGATCTTGGAGGACTTCTCGAAGATTTATTTTGCGGCTCGAAACAACTGACGAAAGCACCCCAATACCAACGTTAGCCCTATTGTTCGGTAAGGGGAATATCCAGAGATATCCTGGAAGAATATCTTTAAAAAAATGAAGTTCGATGAAATTCTCACCGTGAAAGGACGAAACGCCCTCGTAATAAACCCGAAGACCTGCGCTGTAATGGTCTTTGTCCAAGACAGTCCGTTGTAATTCCTTGCCGACGATAGAGTGTGCTCCATCGGCACCAACTACCATAGCTGCAGTGAATATTCCATTAGTCGTTTTTAACTGGACAATTTCTTCGTTGCATTTGACCGAAAGAACTTCACAACCTTCAAACAGCTTGACGTTCGAAACGTGGGTTAGGTGGCGGACAAGAAGATGATCAAAATCCGTTCGCTGCGAAATGTACCCGCTTGCCTTTTGGCCTTTATAATAGAAAGGTATATCAATGTGATTGCGATCGGGGGAGAAGATCCTTACACCATACGAAGGAATTTTTTTATCAAATGAGTCAAACTCCTTGGACAACAAAGGAGATAGAATTTCCAGCTGGTTAACGACATCAACGCTAAGCGCGTCTCCACATATTTTATCGCGTGGAAAAACTGCTTTGTCCAATAGCGCAACCGATAGACCGGAGTTCTGCAAAGCAGTTGCTGTAGCAGTTCCTGCAGGTCCAGCGCCAACTATTATAACATCAAAATGTAGACTATCGATCAAATTTGGAAGTAAGTTCCGCTTAAGTTACTGCGCAGAAAATGTTCGGCCAAAATTCACTGAAGAAAGTGAGCTTAATTTCCTAAAGCATGCCATTTATGATACGAAACATGAATTCAAATCCAATTCCGCCAATCAAAAAACGTTCTTTTTTATTTTGAAGGATTTGTTGGGTCCAGTCCACAAACCCGCCGTCAGCAATCTCAAATGTTTTATTGTTCCACACGATATCGGTTTTATATTGCAACCCCTTGTAGTAATTCGTTTCTTTTTCAGGATTTTCAATTATTTCAATTTTCAATTTACTTTCGTGCTGGAGAATATAACCGGTTACTTCATTGGCAAGCTTCATAGGATCAGAATATCCTTTACGACAAAGAAATCGGAACCTTATTTTCTGCACACCATAATGGTCTTTGTAAATTTCATGAAGTAATTTCAGATGCTCGAGAACGCTTTCCTTTTCAAAAGCAAAGGCTCCTCGATCAAATCCAGAGGTAACAAAACAGCCTATTTTGAAATGGGGTGTGAAGCCGGCAGTCGTGATTGATTGCGTGCGGACGTGCCGTTGGATTGTACTGAAGCGCATTTTTTCAGCAGGACTGTCAGTCCGCCAAATGTTTTGTTTTTTCATATCACAGATGTGCAGGGCCAGGGAGTTCGTCGCATCTGCGAGTACTTCGGTGCCGCGAAGAGCCGAAAGTACTTTGTTCTGGTCTACCGATGCCACGGTCGAACAAGATCCAAGGATACTGACGGGCGAAAGTTCAATCGGTTCGAAGAGGTGTTTCTTAAACAATGATAGCAATTCCAATTCTGTCTTTCTTAGCTCAAGAACTGGCAGCTCTGCTGGCTTTACAAATCGATTGAGCTGATATTTTTTTAGAAGGGCTGGC
Organism: uncultured Chryseolinea sp.; assembly: GCA_946478915.1. The sequence goes on along the minus strand of CAMLER010000086.1, from coordinate 9,963 downwards.
CCTGACGTTGCTTTTGCTTTTTCGCGAAAAACGTCAAGCAACAGAGAATTCAACTCTGTCCCAGTTAAACCTTCGGCTAGTAAATTTAAAAGTCCGGGTTGTCCTAGTTTTCCCAACAATTTCCGTGTGACATGCGACGACATAATTGTTCAATCGTTGATATAAACATAACGTACGGAAACAACGATTAAACGTTACTCAGCTTCCTTTGACATCTTTTTCTTTTTTCTTATTTACTATAGCACCATTTTCATTTTCACCCTTAGTGGAAACGGCAGTGCTGACTGGCTGAACTTTTTTTCCATAGCGATTCGCATACACCTGAGTGAATTCGGCGCCAAACAGGAGAATAAGCCCTGCATAGGAGACCCAGAGCATTATGAGGATAATAGAGCCGGCTGCTCCGTAAGTAGATCCGGGGTCGCTTTTTCCGAAATAGATACCCAATGAAAATTTTGCAATTACAAACAGGACAGATGTCATCAATGCGCCAATCCAAACATCCGTCCAGCTGATTTTAGCATCAGGCAGAAACTTATACATTGATGCGAACAGCAAAGTGACAACGGCGAGGGAAACAAGGAAGTCCAAAACTTTGAATGCGACCTGTAGCGATTCCGATATGTGTCCCGATACCCAATCGCCTACGGCACTCAGCGCTGCCGAAAGGACGAGCGAGACCAGGAGCAGGAAGCCAACAACCAGAATCAACCCAAAGGAAAAAATTCTGTCTCTTACAAGTTTTAATATCTTTTGTTTCGGCTTCGGCTTTACTTCCCACATCTTATTCAGGATTTGCTGCAACTGGTAGAACACGCCCGTAGCACCAAACAACAGCGTAGCGATGCCAAGCACAGATGCTAGGACAGAACCTTTCGTTTCACTTGCTTTCGCCACTATTTGTTCTACATCGCTCGCCGTATCTCCACCAACCGTCGCCTCAATCTGGCTTGTGATCTGTGTGGTAATTTTTTTTTCATCGTAAAAATATCCCGCGACAGTAATTATGATAACCAGTAGTCCGGGCAGCGAGAATATGGTGTAGTAGGATATAATAATACTATTATTGAAAGGCTCTCGTTCGCTCCATTGACGGAAGGTTTCCTTCAGAAGTCCCCAAAAATTTTTCAATCGCGCGCCAATCTTCATATAGGGAACAGTTGAAAAAAATATGCCAGGCATTTTTTCCCGCTTCCGTTGCTAAAAGCGGTTTTTATCTGTCTTCGAGTGTAGCATTAATTCCTCGGGAAATTTACCTAAGGAAGAAATTTCAGAAGCTAACGTGCATCTTTATGGCATTAATGTTCGTTGAACGAGCAGAATACGACAGATAATCGCAATATTTTTTAACCTTTGAAGTTTAGCAATGTTTGAAATGATCAGGGCTATCCCTGTGAGGATCAGATGCGAAAAAAATGTATCCCTTTGATGCTTCTTGAAAGAAAAATTATGTCACTTTTGTAGCAAAATAAAAACTAAATAACTCATGAAAAAAATTGTTCTGGTGGTTTTATCAATGGCGTTTGGCTTTGGTGTAAGTGAGGCTCAGGTTGATAAGTCCTTTTATCAAAAGTCCTACGAATCACGCAACAACGGCACGTTCGATAGATCGACTATGTTGTTAAGTTTTGGATTGGGAGTTCCTGCTTTTTACTCTGGCGGTGGCTTTAATCAATCACCCGCGTTTTATGGTAAATTTGAGCATGGATTCCTGCGCGATGAAGTTGGATTGGGTGGTTATATTTCGACAGGCTGGGGGTCATGGAAATATGCCGGCGATAAATATAATTTCTCCGCGTTCTCTATCGGAGCGCTTGGGTATTATCACTTTAACAAATTAATTCCCATCGAAAAGATGGATGTTTATGCTGGTGCTGGATTAGCTTTTAGACGTTACAATGCTGACGATTGGTTCGGCGCCGATTATGACGAATCCGGCGTTGTGTTTGTGGTCAAGGTAGGTATACGTTATTATGTGGTTCGGAATTTTGCAGTCTACGCAGAATCCGGCTGGGATGATATGAGCAGCGTAAACTTCGGCGGTACGTTCCGCTTCTAGATATGTTTTTGGAGAGAGGTCACCAATATGGATGTATTGGTGACCTTTTCATTTTGTGTAAATGTTTTTTGTCACTAGCACGACGTTTTCAATTGGGATGCTTACTTAACTTGCCGCAAAAGATATACGCTATGAAGATGAGCTTAACCATAGTGGGAATGTTGCTACCTTTTGCTCTAATTACTTCGGGTTGTGAGTCAAAGCAGAAAAAGGAAGGTAGCAAGGCAGATAATGGTGTAAGGGAGATTGCTCTTCAAGCCCCGGCAGGTAGGGCTGTTGCTGCATTTGAAGAAGGGTGTTTTTGGTGTTCAGAACATATATTTGAAGCTGTTGTGGGGGTAGATTCAGCAGTCTCCGGCTATGCAGGGGGCACGACTCCGAACCCAACCTATGAGCTGGTTAACACTGAAACGACCGGTCATGCTGAAACTGTGCTTGTTTACTATGATCCTGCCGTTATTGATTATTCGGAATTGACCAATGTTTTTTTTACTTCTCACGACCCCACTACACCCAATCAACAAGGGCCGGATAAAGGATCGTCGTACCGATCCATTCTTTTCTACGCAACTCCTGAAGAAAAACAAATTGCAGAGCAGGCTCTTGAAGAATATGCCGCATCAGGGATGTTCAAAGACCCTATCGTTACTGAAATAAAGAAATTAGAAACTTTCTACCGCGCAGAAGAATATCATCAGGATTATATCGAACACAATCCCCACAGCATGTACGTCCAGGGTGTCTCACTTCCGCGTTACGAACTGTTTAAACGAACATACAAGGGGCGGTTGAAAGACGCCACTTCACAAAAATAATTCTCTTTAACTGTCTGTATTTGAGCTCTTTTCCCAAATTGGGTTCATAGCTACGCCGGTCAGATTGCAGCTGAAACCGCTGATCTACATTTGGACACTTTTAATTGACTAAGCAAACAATATCATTTATCTTGATCGTTACCATAGAAAATATAAGTCATGAGGATCGGTGGTGTATTGTTTTTGTTGGCCCTGTGTATGGCCTGTCAATCCGGCAAAATCCCTTGCCCTGAAGTAAAGACTGTTAAGATGAAGGAATCAAAAGCCACCAAGAGCAGGATTTTCGTAGCGTCACCTGCAAAAATGATGGCCAGTACCAAGCCAATTGTTGAGCAACAGGGTTCAAGGAGTGAGGTTGATCTTCAGCGATTGAAAGCAAATCGCGTAACCGGGAAACAAATGCTGGAACAATATGGTACCGTTGAGGAATGGGATTGCCCAAGCCCTTCCGGTAAGAAAAAGTATTCTAAGGTTGCTGAAAAAAATATTCGTAAGAATGAAAAGAAGATGCGCGAACATCTGAAACAACGGACTGCATCTGATTCCCTATCCATTTTACCTCCTCTTGACATGAAATAGTGCCTCTTAGGCGCTTTGCTTCCGAGCTAAAACATACAGCGCAGCAATCTAGTTAATTACACAAGGCTGGGATCTTTTTTGGCAACGGCCACCCCAAAATGACTATATTTTGGCGGGTTTTGAACTAGAAGCCGACGTATGGAAAAGAGAATGTACATAGATCACCCCATAGTAATTGTCGAAGATGATGCAGATGATCAATATTTTATTCGGACAATTTGTGAAAAGCTAGGAGTTACCGCTGAGCTCCTTTTTTTTGAAGATGGATTATCTGCATTGAACTATCTTCAAACTACCAAAGTTCGGACGTTTTTGATTTTGTGTGATATTAACATGCCAGTGATGAATGGTCTGGAGCTGCGTAGAAGAATTCAGGAGAATGAACAGTTGCGCAAACAGAGTATTCCATTTGTATTTCTTTCAACTGCAGCGCGACCACAAGAAGTGGAGGAGGCGTATGATCTCACCGTGCAGGGCTTTTTTGTAAAAGCTTCGCAGTTGGCAGAGATGGAAAAATCGCTTCAGTTGATCCTTCAATATTGGATCGATTGTAAACACCCGAATTCAATAAAGTAGACTCGCGTTAAGTCCCAATAAAATGAGCAGTTTTTTCCAACGTGAACCTGTTGGGTATTTGGCAAATTGGTTCTGCAACCAAGGTCTTGCTACCCATGTCACCAAATTCCGTTACATCCCATACCAGCTCTACGACCCGTCGATGGAAGGCGATATTATTTACCGGCCTTCTTGTTGGCACGCTTGACATGCTTGCTGCGGTAACAGTGTACCAAACAAGCCCTGGTCAAATTTTTAAATTTATTGCAAGCGGTGCTTTCGGCGCAGGTAGAGCATTCTCAGGGGGTTCGATCATGGTTGTTTGGGGGGTAGCTTTTCATTATGCTATCGCATTTGCGTGGACTATCGGATTCTTCTTCGTCTATCCATGGTTACCTATGCTTTGGAGAAATAAGTACCTAACGGGGGTTCTATACGGAATTTTTATCTGGTCGATCATGAACCTCATCGTGATACCACTCAGTGCTATTCCGGCAAATACGTTTCACCTTACCTCAGCTGCGATTGCTGCTTCGATTCTAATAGTCGCTGTAGGGCTACCGATAGCTTTCTTAGCTCATCGATACTATTCAAGAAGCGGCGTATTGCCGTAACGATGGCCCCTCGGTAATTGCGAAATAATATTGGAGCGGCGAATGCCCTGTAAATTTCTTAAACGCATTGCAGAAATGTGCGCTGTCCGTGAAGCCGAGGCTATAAGCAATTTCACCAACAGCTCTTTTACTCTTAATCAGGCTTCGCGCATGCTCAATTTTTGTTCGAAGCACATGCTGATAAGGACTAATGCCCAATGTGTTTTTGAATAGCCTGGAAAAATGAAAAACGCTGAGATGGCAGCAGGCGGCAAGTTCCTCCAACGTGACGGGTCGATTGATTGAATCCTTGACAAACATGATGACGGATTTCAATTGATTTGACGATAGCTTACCTTTTAAGGCAAATATTTTCTTCTTCCCTGCTAAATAGGAGGTGGCCAGGTGGATTGCGCACGCAACCGCTAGGCTTTGCACGTACAGGTTTTCAGCCATCCTGGAACAGGTCGCGTTGTAAAGGTTTCTTACAAGTCCGTTCAGCAGCGGATCCTGGAAATTGTAGAAATTTCCGAATGTAAAATTACCTTTTTCTGCAATTTCGTCGATGAATTGACTATCGAATGCCAGTTCGATCGCATAATATTTCTGAGCTGAGCAGATTGAATGCCGTGTTCCCTTTGAGAGTAATTGGATGAAGTTACCCGGTTCACAATTTCCAGTCATTACTTGAGTGGGCGCTTCCCATGAAAGTTCAAATGACTCACCATCATTTAGATGGATGGTGTGAAAGTTAGTACTTTCGTTGCATCCGGCAGTCGAAAACAACCCATGCGCTATTCTAAAGCCTTTACCCTGAAACACGTTCCTGAAATACGATCCCTGTTCGACATGGACATTGGAAATCATAGATGAATATCGGTTGATGTAAACTATGTCTTACTGAATGAAAATTTAGCAGATTGACAAGGCTTTGAATAGCATCTGCGACATACGGTGTGTATCGAATGACAAATGATCTGGATCCAAGACGTATGGTATCTCGTAATCGGTTATTCAATCGGATTTTGGGCGCAAGGTTCTTAAAAATTCCTGGACCGATTGCTTGTAGTTTCTACCGATGGGAAGATATTGTTGACCTAAAAGTAACCTGTTTACTTCTGCGGTATTGATCTTGTCGACCGCTACGATATATGATCGGTGGATCCGTAGAAAAAGTTGTGCCGGCAAAAATTGTTCATAGTATCCGATTGTCTGTCGTGTGACGATTTCCTGCCCTTCTACCATCTTAAATTTTAGATAGTCTCGCTGGCTCTCAATGAACAGGATATCATCCACGTAAACTTTTTGTAGTTGCTTATTTCCCTTCACGAAAAAAAAAGATTTTTCAACCATTGTTGATGGCCCTGCGGAGCGATCTGGATGGAGTAGAGCATTTTCATTGGACGTTTTGCTTATCGCTTTGAGAAAGCGTTCAAAGGAGAATGGTTTGAGCAAGTAGTCGACAACATCGAGATCAAACGCGTCGATGGCAAAATCTCTATACGCCGAAGTTATGACTACCTTGGGTTTCCTGGACAACGATTTCAACAATTCAATGCCATTCATCTGGGGCATCTTGATATCAAGGAACAAAAGGTCAACCGTATTGCTTTGGAGAAATGAAAAAGCTTCAAGCGCATTGTTCAATTGTGCGCTTACTTCGAACAAGTCGGTTTTATCGATATATGTTCTCAGAATCTCCTGTGCAATAGGCTCATCCTCGACTATAAGACATCTGGGTTTCATACTGCCTGTGCTCTATTTTATTCATCCGTGCTAAAGATATTTTCAGAACCACAAGAAAGGTTTCTGTGCCGTCGATTATTTGGAGCAAATGGTCGTCACCATAAATGAGTTCGAGCCTTCGTTTCACATTGTTCAGCCCAATGCCGCTCGACTCGAAACTGACCTTTGGACCCTTGCCATTTTCAATTTTGAATACGAATGAATTTTTGAACGTTGAAAAATCGATATTGATCCAGGCCTCCTCTATCATCTCGGATGCACCGTGTTTAAAGCTGTTTTCAACAAATGGAAATAAGGTAAGGGGTACAATAGAAAGGTCGTCGACATCGTCCTGTACATTTAATGAAATGGAAAGGTTTTCAGGATACCTTAATATTTCAAGCCCGATGTAGTCGCGAATGCATCGAATTTCCTGCTGTACGGAAATTCGGGCATGATTGCTTTCATACAAAATGTGATGCATTATCCGTGAAAGCCGCAAAACGGATTCCTGCGCCTGAATGGGATTTTTGCCGATGAGGCCGTAAAGGTTGTTCAACGTATTGAACATAAAATGAGGGTTCACCTGGTCTCGCAGCATTTTGAGTTCGGACTCCAGTCTACTTTTCTCCATGTCGGAGACGCGCTTCTCATTCTCGTACCACATCTTGATAAGCTTGATGGCAACCGCTATGCTGGCATGCAATACGGCATAAAAGCCGCGTACGAAAATCTTAGGTATGTCGGTAACGCTGGTATTGGGCTCGTAAAGATTGAAAGCAAAGAAAAACAAATGACCTACAAATCCACTGATGATAAAAGCCAGAAAAAGAGAAATCAGAGATTCAGAAAAGCGTTTTTGTTTTACATACCGCGGAAGAATCCAGTACATCACGGTATATGCTAAAAATATTTGTGGCGGAACTTCAGCCAGGACCAGGGTTACAAAATGGTCAAGGTTTTCGTATCCTATTCCAAAGATGAGAACGTCGAGGATGTACAATGTGATCCAAAAAAGTACGTGGTATAAAACCCGTATTTTTTTTGAAGATGGGGTGATAATGAGATCCTGTGCATTCATGCTGTTGGGGTTGCCAGGCCGACATAAATGTATCCATTTAACGAGAATTATTATTGTTTGCCCAAGTGATTCTTCATATGGCAATCGTGGCTTTAGCCTACAGTGGGCAAGATTCTACAACAGCATGAAACGCATATAAGACAGGGAAATAATTTTTATTGCGAATTCACCAACAATGGTTGTTTGATAAACTCCACCACATGGTTGAGGACCTCAGGCGACCGTAAGTTGTGACCTAATCCTTTTGTCTGGATCAGCCTAGAATTTTTCCAGACTTTATGAATTCTTTCAGCATGGTAAAACGGTGTTTCCGGATCACCTTCATCATGAATGATAAGCCCGGGAATTTTTACAGCTGACGCAAATGCAGGCGCAGAAAAATAGTCCGGGGTTTTCTGAAAGGTTTTCTGGAAATATTCAGTCACCAGTCTAGTGGTCTTATTGCTAAGGTTTAGCGTATTTCGAAAGAAATCGAAAAATTCCTGTGCTTCGCCGGGGGAAGCGAGCGTAATTATTTTATTTATCTTAAGATCAGGGTTTCGATACGCAGTATAAAGCGTAGAAAATGCGCCTAGCGAATGCGTTACGACCGCATCCAGTTCGCCTATGCGAGCGACCTGTTTTTCTATCACTTCGCTGTACAGGGGAACATTAAGCAGCTTACCTCCCGATAGACCGTGTGCCGGTGCATCGATGGAGAAGACCGAGTATTCATCCTTTAAAGCTTCGATGTAGCTTTTCCATCGGTACGTGTGACTTTGCCAACCATGCAATAATAGAATCCTTTTTTCTCCGGTGCCCCACCGATAAGTTTGTATGGGAGTGCCATTGTGTGTGATCACATCCAACTTTGCCGAATTAAAGAACTCCTTCTGCTTCTGGTTAATATGGAGCCGCATCGGGCGGCAGAAGAGCTCGAAGCCTATGCGCGCGGTTTTTCCAGGCGCTATGTGCGCAAGCGCATTTAAGCTTGTGCCAATGGTCCGTGTCAAAAGTTTTTTCATGTCAAGCGCTAGAGATACCAATCGGTATCTGTTTTGTCAAAAAAAATCAAATTTCAATTTCTTCAATCTGCCTTTCCAGATGTTTAACGACGCGTTTAAGGTCGTCGTCGTTACCCTGAAGCTTACTCATCATGATACCACCTTCCAGGGAAGCGATGATAAGCGTGGTATACATTTCTTTATCAATTCCTTTTCTGAACTGTCTGTAATAAATCCCTTTTTCAATGATGGACATCACCGATGTTTTAAGGCCGTGCAGAATTTTTAACGCTGCCGTTCGCAAATCAGGATGCGCATCATCTGCCTCCACTGCAGCGTTTAACAGTGGACATCCTCCTTCAAATGGTGGATTACTGATATATGATTTAAAAAAATGGAATATCGTTCGTAGCTTTTTGCCTGCCGTCGGTTGTTTTTTAATGCGGTCCCGAAGCTGCTCGTTCATCAGAACGGACAAGTGTTCCAAAGTTTGTATCTCCAAAGCGTCCTTGCTTCCAAAATGACGGTAGATCGCACCCTTGGTCAGCCCGGTAGCGTCAGTAATGTTACTAATCGACGTAGCTTTATACCCCTGGGTATTAAATAGGATGGCTGATTCTTTCAGAATGGTTTCCCGGGTCACCTCAGGATTTCGCATGCACAAAGATACCAATTGGTATCTAAATTACCAAAACAAAACTGTCCACAAAAATTCAATGCGATTCCGAAAATCTGATGGTTCCCAGGCCGAGGCTTACTGAGCCAGATACCCGCCGTCAACAGGGTAATATGATCCCGTGACAAACGATGACTTATCTGAGCCAAGCCAAAGGATCAATTCTGCGACTTCTTCCGATTCACCCAGACGGCCGATAGGATGAAGACCTACCAGGGATTTTATCGTTGCCTCATCAAGCGAATTGGTAATGAGCGGTGTGTAGATGTATCCCGGACCAATTGAATTTATCCGTATCTTCTTGTCAGCATATTCAAGGGCGGCAGCCTTAGTAAGTCCGACAACACCATGTTTTGCTGCAACATAAGCCGGTGACATTCTGGTGCCCGCCATACCGAGAATCGAAGCGACATTCACAATGCTTCCACCATTTTGAGCCATCGCGGGAATCTGGTATCGCATCCCGTAGAAGACGCCAGATAAGTTAATATTGATCACCTTTTGCCATCCATCAATGGGATATTCACCGGTAACACTTAACGGGCCCCCTATCCCTGCGTTGTTGACGGCAATGTCCAGTTTGCCGTACTTCGCCACCGTTTGCTCGACGAGATTTTTATTTGCATCGGGGTCGGACGAGTCAGTTTTTACAAACATTGCTTCGCCTCCGCTTTTTTTAATTTCGGTGACTGCAGCATTACCCGCCTTTTCATCAATATCGGAAATAACCACGCTCGCGCCTTCACGCGCATATAAAATAGCTGCAGCTTTTCCAATGCCGGATGCAGACCCGGTAATGATTGCGACTTTATTTTCAAGAAGTTTCATAATATTATTTATTAAGTTATTTATTTACTATGCCCTTTTCTCTGTCTCAACTGTTACGATAATTTCCGG